>JBGSJQ010000093.1:0-4693 GCA_041741775.1 Terrimicrobiaceae bacterium
CCGGGGCAGGGAGGCAAGGCGCGTGGCCGCCGCGTGCAGGGCCGGCAGCAAGGCCAGGCGGCTGGTCTGCGGCTCCTGCAGGCCGAAGTGCGCCCCAAGGCAATGCTCAAAAAAATACCCCTGCTCCCAAAGGTAGAGGGCTTCGTTGAATTCCCGCTCCAGCGTGAGGGAGGCCCCGGGGAGGTTGCGTGTTCCGGCGGTGTGCATTTTGAACGCCTCAATGAGGGCGGACTCATAGAGCGGTCTCCTCATGGTCCACGGACGATCCCGAAACGCCCAGAGGTCCTGCTCGCCGAGATCCTGCATCCAGATCAGCCCCTCGTCCGCATCATGCAGATAGATATGAGGGACCTGAACACCTGAGGCATCAAGGAACCGCGCGATGTCCACGTAGTGACGGTTCTCCTCCTTGTGACCGGAATACTTTACCAAAATCATCGCCCGCTCGCCGGCCCGGATCCGGTAAAACTTCCTGTCCGACCCGCCCTTCTCGACGATTGTGACCTGAAAATCCTCCACCGCGTGGCCGGGAAAGTTTTCCATGGTGTGATTGATGACGTCTTGGATGGCGAGCATGTGGGAAGACAACAGTCAACACGTCCCGGCCGAAGAATTCAATCCTGCATCCGAACCAGGCATTCCTGCAGAAACCCGTAGAACCCGAGCTGGAAGAGGGCCATCGCCCGCGGGTCCTCCGGATCGGGACTGACTTCCTCGGCGATATCTTTTTCTTTAAAGCTGCCCTCCTCCGCAATGGCCAACCGGGCTTGATTGAGAGCTCCGAGCCAGGCGTCCGAGTGGTTTTTTGGGATGAGAAGAGAAAAGACCCCGTCCGCCTCCATCGCGCTGCGAACATCGGCGCGGACAGCCTCGCGATCGGCTTGGAAAAGTGTGAGGAGCTCGGGTTGGACGAGGGCCTTCCAGTCCTCCACGAGGTTTTCATCGCTGGAAGGCTCGGGAAAAAACCGGGCTTCGACGCGGGGGTGCTTCGAGTCAGCCCGCACGGGGATTTCGAGGATCAGGTGGAGGAGAAAAGGCGGGATTTCCTCGATGAGCAGATCGCCCTCTTCGGTGGCGTGCAGTTTCATGGCTGCGCTTTCTCCAATGTCGCGAGGAGGAGGTGGGATTGGAGCTGCTGGACGAAGAGCTCGGCTTTTTCGCGTCCTCCGGTCCAGACGATGGACCGGCCCCGCTGGTGGACCTCCATCATATGGTGCTCGGCCTTCTCCCGCGAGAACCCGAACACCCGGCGGAAGATCAAGGTCACGTAGCTCATCAGATTGACCGGATCGTTGTGGACGATGACATTCCACGGCGCGTCAAGAGAGGCCGCGTCCTGCGTTGAGATTTCCGGGCTGTCGAGCGATGGCATCGGGGAATCAAAAATCTACTTGCGGCAAAAGTAAACGAAAGCCGGAGGAAAATTGGCAACGACGACCGGCGACCGGCGGATTTCGCGGAAATGCCCATCCAGTTTTTCGCGGAATGCGCGGCCGGCTTTCATGCGGTGTGGTCCGAAGTAGGCGAACGTGGCAAAGACTCCTTGCGGGTGAAGCGCCCCGGTGATCTGGCACAGGAGTTCCTCCTGAAGCGGCTCGCCGAAGGCCGCCCAGGGAAGGCCGGAGACCACCGAGTCCGGCTTCCCCTCCCCCGGAAGATGCTCCCCCAGCCGCGTGGCGCAGCCGGCAACCACCGTGGCCGCCGGGAATCTCTCCGCGACGTCCCGGGCCAGCTCCGGGCTTTTCTCCACCGCCAAAAACCGCGCTCCCGGACGCAGGTTTTTTAAGATTTCGCCCGTGAAGGCCCCGTTGCCCGGGCCGATCTCCAGCACAAAATCCGCTGCGGGCACCTTGGCCGAGCGGACGATCTGCCTGGCGAGCGCCGGCGAGGACGGCCAGACCGCTCCGACGGATCCGGGAGATTTCAAAAAGGCGCTGATAAACCGCAAGGACATACCCCAGCCTACCACGGTGAACGGGCCTGCAAATGAAAAGTTCGCGCCGCAACGCGCTGGAGGTTCCATTTGCGCAAGAGAGTTCTATCAGATACGATCTCCGCCCTTCACACATGTCCGGACTCACTCTTGAAATCCTTTTTATCTTTCTCCTCCTGCTGGCGAATGGCGTTTTTGCCATGGCGGAGATCGCCTTGGTGGCCGCCCGCAAGGCGAAGCTGAAAACCCTCTCCGAAGAAGGTCACAACGGCGCGAAGCTGGCCCACGAGCTCGCGCTCGCCCCCGGAAAATTCCTCTCCACCGTCCAGGTCGGGATCACTCTCGTCGGGACCCTCGCCGGCGCCTTCGGCGGTGCCCGCATCGCCGAATCCCTCTCGAAAGTGATCAAAATTGACGGCATCATCAATGAGGTGGCCGCCCACTACATTGCCCTCTTCATTGTCGTCGCAATCATCACCTACTTTTCTGTCATCATCGGCGAGCTGGTGCCAAAGCGCCTCGCGCTGACCAACCCCGAGCGCATCGCCTCCGCCCTCGCCCCGCCAATGAACAGCCTGGCGACAATGTTCGCGCCGGTCGTCAACCTCCTCAACCACTCCAGCGATTTTCTCATGGCCCTCCTCGGGGTACACAAAACCAAGGAATCCGCTGTCTCGGAGGAGGAGGTGCGCGTTCTCATTGACGAGGGGCTCAGCACCGGCGTCTTCAAAAAAGCCGAGAAGGACATGGTCGAGGGCGTCTTTGAGCTCGACGAGCAGACCGCCGGCGACCTTATGACCCCGCGCGCCCGCATGATCTGGCTCTCACTCGATGACTCGGATGACGAAAACTGGCGCAAAATCGCCGGGAGCGGCCACTCGCATTTTCCTGTGTATCAGGAGACCCGCGATAACGTCATCGGCATGGTCTCGGTCAAATCCCTCTGGGCGAACCTCTCGCTCGCAGGCCGTGTCGAGTTGCGCGCGCTCGTCACCCCTCCCCTCTACGTCCCAACCGCCATGCCGGCCGGCAAGCTCATCGAGTCATTCAAGAAATTCGGCAAACACATCGCGCTCGTTGTGGATGAGTTCGGCGGACTTCAGGGCCTCGTCACGCTCAACGACGTGATGATGGCCATCGTGGGCAACCTTCCCGAGCGCGAGCAGCGGGACGATCCGAAAGCCATGCTCCGGCAGGACGGCACCTGGGTCATCGACGCCATGCTCGATATCGATGAAACCAAATCCAGCCTCGCCATCGAAGACGACCTCCCCGGCGAGGATGAAAACCGTTTCTCCACGCTCGGCGGGTTCATCCTCCATCGCCTTGGCCACATCCCCCGCGAGGGCGAAAAATTCCTCTGGGACGGATTCGAGTTTGAGATCATCGACATGGACCGCCAGCGCATCGACAAAGTGCTCGTCACGCCCCGCGCCCCCAAGCCTCCCACGGACCCGGCCGCCGAGATTTGAAGTCCCGCGAAAACCTCAAACGCACAAAAAAGGCACACAGGCGTTCTATGAAACGCCCAGCTGCGGTGCCTTCTACCAACTTGCTCACGCGACAGATCTCACAGGCCGTGGCGGCCGAACAAAAAGGAACGCACCGCAGCCGATCCCTCCTCCGCAAAATCCCTCATCTCACTTCGATGATGATCCCAAATCAAAAAGCCCTGATGTAAAACAGAGGGAAGGAATCTCCTGCCTTTAAACACCAATATACGCCTCTAAAAAAGTGATCTGACGGAAATTTGCGCCGTAGAGCCCTTATTATCAGCGTTATACAGGGGAAATGCTCGAGGAGGGACTCGAACCCACACTCCTTGCGGAACCAGATCCTAAGTCTGGCGCGTCTGCCAATTTCGCCACTCGAGCGTCGCTGATTTCCTGCTTTTTCCCATGCACCTATACAGATTCCACATCTCGCGATCACTGCTTCAACTTGCACTTGTGCTAGAGATACCGATGAAATTGCTTCGGCCAATTGCTCAACTTCTCAGCCTTACCATTGTTCGGGAAAAGAACCAACGGAAAATTCCTTGCATCTGCTAGCGCAATGGACGGATTGATGCTCAGCGATTTCGCTAAATTGGCGACATGCCAGCTTGATATCCTCTGAAAATTATTCGCTTCTGATCTATCGCCGGTACTTCCGGCAGGGGCTAGTAGCGATCTTCATCTGGAAATGATACGGACACTTCGCCGGGCCCAGCGCACTGCGGTTCTTCCCTCAGTGTATTTCCGCCAGAATTTTTCGGAAAATCGAGCCTCGCGGGACAAGAAAATTACGCATACCCTGCACAGTTCAGCCTATGAAATCTCCATTTGATCCCATTGCGTCCGTCGTGGCCGACATCCGTCGGGGCCGCATGGTCATCGTCACGGATGACGCCGACCGTGAAAACGAGGGTGACCTACTCATGGCCGCCTCAAAGGTGACTCCTCAGGCGGTCAACTTCATGGCCCGGCACGGGCGCGGATTGATCTGTGCCCCGATTACGGAGGAGCGCGCCCAGAAACTCGGCCTACAGCGCATGGTGGCGCACAATCGCGAACTTTTCAAAACCGACTTCACGGTCTCCGTCGATGCGACTTCCGGGATCACGACCGGTATCAGTGCCAAAGACCGTGCGACGACGATCAAGATTCTCGCCGATGCCTCCGCGGAGGCGCCCGGGCTTGTGCAACCCGGCCATGTCTTCCCGCTTCAGGCCAAGCCGGGAGGGGTGCTGCGGCGGGCGGGCCACACCGAGGCGGCCGT
>JBGSJQ010000094.1:0-4332 GCA_041741775.1 Terrimicrobiaceae bacterium
GGCCGCGTCGGGGCCGCGATGAGCGCGGAGATCGGCACAATGAAGGTGACCCAGCAGATCGACGCGCTGCGGGCGCTGGCCGTGAATCCGGTGGATTACCTGGTGGTTCCCCGCACGCTGGCCATGCTGATCTCGATGCCCATCCTTGTGGTCGAATGCGTCGGGCTGGGAGTGATTGCCAGCTATTACGTCGGGGTCGAGGTGCTGAATATCAACGGGGCCTATTTTCTTGCGAACATGCAGAAGTTCACCGAGGGCAGCGACATCCTCATGTCGCTGACCAAGGGCTTCGTCTTCGGGGGCCTGATCGTCTTCATCAGCTGCCGGGAAGGTCTGCGTGCGAAGGATGGGGCGGTCGGGGTCGGGCGCGCGACCACAGCCACTGTCGTGGCCTCCTCGCTCGCGATCCTCATCTCCAACTTCTTCCTCACGATGGCCCTCAACATCTTCTTTCCCGCCGGCCAATGAGCGTCGAACCTCTCCTCAGTGTCCGGGACCTCGTGCAGCGCATCGGCGGCCAGGAAATCCTCCGGGGCCTTTCGCTGGAGGTCTTCCCGGGCGAAACCCTCGTCCTGCTGGGAAAGAGCGGCGGCGGAAAAAGTGTATTCCTCCGCCACCTGATCGGCCTCATGCGCCCGGTCTCCGGCAGCATCATTTTCGAGGGCAGCGAAATCACCACGCTCAAGGAGCGCGAGCTGGAGCCGGTCCGCCGGAAGGTTGGCATGCTTTTCCAGGACGGGGCGCTCTTTGATTCGATGAACGTCTTCGACAATGTCGCCTTCCCCCTGCGCGAGCGTGGGGAGCGGGATCGCGTGGTCATTTCGGAAAAAGTTTCCCGTTCTCTGGCGCTGGTCAACATGACCGGGCACGCCCACAAAATGCCCGTCAACCTGAGCGGCGGCATGCGCAAGCGCGTCGCCCTGGCCCGGGCCATCATCTCCCCGCCGGATGTCATTCTCTACGACGAGCCCACCGCCGGGCTGGACCCGATCGTTTCCGACAGCATCAACAAGCTGATCCGGCACCTCCAGAGCGAGCTCCATGTCACATCCATTGTGGTGACGCACGACATGACCAGCTGCAACCATGTCGCCGACCGGGTGGCCCTCCTCAACGAGGGTCGCATCCACTTCCTCGGCACCGCGAAAGAACTCCGGGACTCCCGCGACCCGATCGTCTGCGATTTTGTGGATGGCCGCTCGGGGGAAACCGTCTATTGAAAGGCATCGAACCATGACCAGCGAAGAACGCTCCACTCAGATCAAAGTCGGGATTTTTATCCTGATCGGCCTCATCACGATCGGCCTGATGCTCGTGTATTTCGGACGCCTCGGCGAGGGGATCCAGCGCTACTACAACCTGCGCGTCGAGTTCCCCAATGCCAGCGGCCTCATGCGCGGGTCCGAAGTCCTGCTGGCCGGCGCAAAAGTCGGCCGCGTCATGAACGACCCGGTCATTCTGCCCGATATGGACGGCGTCTATGTGGATCTCCGGATTTTTGACAATGTCGAAATCCCGAGCGCCAGCCAGTTCACGATTGGTAGCTCCGGCCTTCTTGGCGACAAATTCGTGGAGATCGACCTGAAGAAAAATGCGAAGTCGTCGCCGCCGATCCCGCCCGGTTCCACGCTCAAGGGGGCGAATGACGGCGGGGGATTTGCTGGCATGGCCGATGACGCCGGTGCGCTTGTCGCCGAGCTCCGGGCCACGGTCGGCAATGTCAACTCGGTCGTGAAGAAGCTCGATGACGGGATTTTGAACGAGGAGGGGATCGCCTCGCTGCGCGAGACGCTCAAAAACCTGCAGACCACCAGTTCCTCCCTGGCCGTCGCCTCGGCCAAGGTCGACGCCGTCGTCGCCCATGCCGACTCCGCGATCGAGAGCGGAAAAGGGACGATGGACTCGGCCAAAAAAGCAGCTGACGAGCTCCAGCGCGCCCTTTCCGACATCCGGGGCCTCGTCCGCGAGATCCGTCAGGGCAAGGGGGCTCTCGGAACACTTATCTCCAACCGCGAGACTGCTGAAAACCTGCGGGCCCTCGTCGCCAACCTCCGCAAATACGGGGTCCTCTGGTATCGCGACGGCGAAAAATCCAAGTCGTCGCGGTAGCGACCCGTGTTACCCTCGAGGACTTCCGCGGTCACGGGGATGCCCTCGCGGTTGCAGAGCAGACCGCAAATGATCTGCAGCGTCCCCTTTTTGCCTTTGGAACTGCAGATGGGTATTTGAAATACTCCAAGCTCAGCTTTACGAATCCAAGCCGAAGGCGGCGTGGGCGAGGCGGGCGGCTTCCTCGATTTTTGATTCCTCGATGATCACGGCAATTTTGATTTCGGAGGTCGAGATCATCTGGATGTTCACGCCTCCGGCGCCGAGGCATTCGAAGAGCTTGGCGGCGACGCCCGAGTGCGAGCGCATGCCGATACCGACGACGCTCAGCTTTGCGATGCCGCCTTTTTTGATGACCTGGCCAGCGCCGATCTCTTTCGCCACCTGATCGATGAGCCCCCCGAGCTTTTCGAGCTCGTCGTTGCTCATCGTGAACGAGATGTCCGTGGACCCGCTCACCGAGACGTTCTGGACGATCACATCAATGATCACGTTGGCCTCGGAGAGGGCGGTGAAGATCCTGGAGGCCGTGCCGGGTTTGTCCGGGACCTGGGTGATGGTGACTTTGGCCTGGTTGCGCTCGATGCTGATGCCCCGAACGACGACGTGTTCGAGACCGTGTTGTTCTTCTTTCACAATGGTTCCCCGGTTGTTGTTGAAACTGCTGCGCACCTCAAAGGGCACTTGAAATTTTTTGGCGAACTCGACGGAGCGGGACTGCATGACCTTCGCGCCCGAACTGGCCATCTCGAGAAGTTCGTCGTAGTAGATCACATCGAGTTTGTGGGCGGTCGGCACGACACGCGGGTCGCAGGTATAGACGCCGTCCACATCGGTATAGATCTCACACATGTCCGCCTTGAGCGCGGCGGCCACGGCGATGGCGGTCAAGTCGGAGCCGCCCCGTCCGAGAGTCGTGATATGGCCCTGGAGCGTCTGGCCCTGGAATCCGGCCACGATGCAGATGAACCCCTCCTTCAGGTGCTTGCGGATCTGGCGCGGCGAAATGTTGGCGATCTTGGCTTTCGTGTGGATGCCGTCGGTAAGGATCCCGGCCTGGGCTCCCGTGAGCGAGATCGCCTTGGCCCCGAGGGTGTGGAGGGCCATCGCGGTGAGGGCGATCGTTGTCTGCTCGCCGGTGGAGAGCAGAACGTCCATCTCGCGGTCAGTCGGTTTTTCCGAGACCTGCTTGGCGAGCTTGATGAGACCGTCGGTGACGCCCGACATGGCGGAGACGACGACCACGACGGAATTGCCCGCATGCTGGGTCTCCACGACGCGGCGGGCGACATTCATGATGCGCTCGGGATTGCCGACGGACGTGCCGCCGTATTTTTGGACGACGATAGGCATGGGCAGTCTAATCAAGCACCCGGCGGACAGCGGTCAAGTCTGCATCGGCTTCGACCGGGGAGAATCCGCCGTGTTTCACCGGTGTGTCGGGGTCTTTGAGGCCGTGTCCGGTGACGGTCAGAACGACCCGGGACCCGGGCCGGAGGGCGTTGGCAAATGGGCACGTGGCGCACCGGTCACTGCCGAGGCACTTGAGGAGGCCGGCGACGCTGGCCGCGCTGGCGGGCTCGACAAAGATCCCTTCATTTGAAGCCAGCCACTTCTGGGCCTCGAGGATCTCGTGGTCGGTCACGATGTCAATGCACCCGCCTGACTCGCTCACGGCGGTATTCGCGCCCTCCCAGCTGGCCGGGTTCCCGATCCGGATCGCGGTGGCGACGGTGTGGGGATCGACCGGATGGCCGTGGAAAATCGGGGCGGAACCGGCGGCCTGAAAGCCGGTCATTTTTGGAAGGATCGTCGAGCGGCCTGCCGCGTGGAATTCCTTGTAGCCCTTCCAGTAGGCGGTGATGTTGCCGGCATTTCCCACCGGCAGGATGTGGATGTCCGGGGCTTCACCGAGTTCCTCAATGATTTCAAACGCAGCGGTTTTTTGGCCCTCAATGCGGTTCGGGTTGATTGAGTTGACGATGGCCACCCCGTTCACGCCACCAAACTCGCGGACCAGGCGCAGGGCGTCATCGAAATTCCCCCGGATCGCCACGACTTTTGCCCCGTAGGCAAACGCCTGGACAAGCTTGCCGGCAGCGATTTTTCCGGCAGGGAGCAGGACGGCGCAGCGGATCCCGGCGCGCGCGGCGTAGGCGGCTGCCGCGGCGGACGTGTTTCCCGTCGAGGCGCAGATGACCGTGTCGGCCCCGTCCTCGTCCT
>JBGSJQ010000095.1:0-116950 GCA_041741775.1 Terrimicrobiaceae bacterium
GGCGCTGCGGGCCTCGGTGTGGGCGGCATGGACGGCCTGGACGGCGGCGGCGGCGGCGGTCTCGTAGCCGAAGCTTTTGTCCATGTAAATCATGTCGTTGTCGATCGTCTTCGGGACGCCAACGACGGCGAGCTTGGCCCCCCGGCGCTGAGCCTCCTTGTCGATTTCGAGAGCGCCGCGCTGGCTGCCGTCGCCTCCGATGACGAAGAGGATGTTCACATCCAGTTCCTGAAGTCGGTCCACCATGCGGAAGACATCCTGTGGGCCGCGGGAGGTGCCGAGCCATGTGCCGCCGAATTCGTGGATGCTGCCCACGATGTCGGGGGTGAGATTCATGATGGCATGGCCGTATTCCGGGATGAGGCCTTCGAACCCGTAGGGGATGCCGTAGATGCGGCGGACGCCATACCGGTAGTAGGCCTGCATCACAATCGCGCGAATCACGTCGTTGAGGCCGGGGCAAAGGCCGCCACAGGTCACGATCGCACAGGTCGTTTGCGCCGGGTCGAAAAAGATTTTTCTACGGGGACCTGCAACTTCGAAGCAGGGGAACTCCTCGCCATTCGCGATCATGCGCGAGACATCGGGGAGGTGGTGTTTGACAAGGACCCGGTGGTCGTCGCTGTAGAACGCGTGGTCCGGGACGGAGTCGGCCATGAGCTTCTCGAGCGGCGAGGCCTTCGTCCGCTCGCCGAGCGAGCGGATGGTGAGGGACGCGGGATCGAGATCTTCAGGCATGGCGGTCGTGATTATTTTTTGGAGGCGTCGAGGGCGGCCCGGACTTCCGCCTCAATCTCAGCATAAAGTGCGCCATCGGCCTTGAGGGCCTCCTTGGCGGCATCGCGGCCTTGGGCGAGCTGGTTGCCCTTGTAGCTGAGCCAGGAGCCACGCTTTTCAAGGACCCCTTTCTCGATGGCGAGATCGAGGAGCGAGCCAGTGTTCGAGATCCCCTCGTTATACATGATGTCGAATTCGGCTTCCGTGAATGGTGGAGCCACTTTATTTTTGACGACCTTGACCTTCGTGCGGTTGCCGGTGACCACGCCGTCGCCACTCTTGATTGCCCCGATCCGGCGGATGTCAATGCGCACGCTCGAGTAAAATTTGAGGGCCTTGCCGCCGGGGGTGGTTTCGGGGTTGCCGAACATGACGCCGATTTTCTCGCGGATCTGGTTGGTGAACACGCAGACCGTGCGGGCTTTGGAGATGAAAGCGGTGAGCTTGCGGAGGGCGTTGCTCATCAGGCGGGCCTGGGCCCCGACGACGGCGTCGCCGATTTCGCCTTCCAGCTCGGACTTCGTGACGAGGGCGGCCACGGAGTCGAGGACAATGATGTCGAGCGCGTTCGAGCGGACCAGGGTTTCGCAAATCCGGAGGGCCTCCTCGCCGGAGCTGGGCTGGGAGACGAGCAACTCGTCGAGATTCACGCCGAGCTTCTGGGCATACTGGGGGTCGAGCGCGTGCTCGACGTCAATGAACCCGGCCAGGCCGCCCCGCTTCTGGGCCTGGGCAATGGCTGTCAGCGTGAGGGTGGTTTTTCCCGAGGACTCGGGGCCGTAGATCTCGACGATGCGGCCGCGGGGAAATCCGCCGACCCCGAGGGCGCGGTCGATGAGGATGTTTCCCGTGGGGATGACCTCGACCGGCGAGACAGAGGCGTCGCCAAGGCGGCGGATCGCCTCGCTGCAGTAGTCTTTTTCGATCTGCTGGAGGGCGAGTTCGAGGTTCTTGGAACGGGCTGTCAGCGCTTTGTCTGTGGTTTCGTCGGATTTGGCCATGGTATAAAAAGTGTGAGGCGTGAGACTATGCGCATTCGCACAAATTCACGAAAGAAAATTGCTGACCGGCCTGAAATTTCGCCGGAATTCCAACCGGCCGGGGATGGCGGCACCAGCCGTGCTGCCCCGCTTCCGGGTTCTTATGCCCCGAGCTGCTTCTGAACCTCCGTGCTGAGCGCGCGGCCGTCCGCGCGCCCGGCGGCCTTGGCATTGGCGATCTTCATGACAGCCCCCATCTGCTGCTTGGAGGTGGCTCCGGCCTCGGCGATGGCGTCCCGGACTAAAGCTGACAGCTCGTCGGCCGAGAGGGCCTGGGGAAGGTAGATGTTGAGAAGTTCGATCTCGGCCCGTTCATTGTCGGCCATTTCCTTGCGTCCGCCTTTTTCAAATCCCTCGACGGAATCTTGACGTTTTTTGATCTCTTTGCGAACGATCGCGAGGGCGTCGGAATCATCGAGGGCCCCGCCGGCGCCGTGTTTTTCGATGGCGGCGTTCATGAGGGCTGCTTTGAGCATGCGGAGGACGCCGAGCTTGACTGTCTCCCGGGCCAGCATGGCGGCTTTGATTTCCTGATCGATTCGGGCTTGGAACGTCATAGGCGGGCATGCTGGGGCAAATTCCGGGTGGGGTCGAACCCAAAAATCTAACCCGCCTATTTCCCACTCCAGAGGCCCATCTTCCGTGTCTTCTCAGAGCCGTTTCATTTGAAACGCAATGAATCGGACCCTGAATGCAAGAAGTGAATTCGGTGATGCTTTGCCATTGTCGCTCTCGCTCATGCGATCCTCTCCCAGCACGCCCGCCTTGCTCTGTGCCACAGCCTCCGCGCTATGAAAACCAGTTATTTCAAAGAGCTGGTATAAAGTTCAGGTCTCGCAATCGGGATCGGGCACGTCCTTATCCCAATCGGCGTCGATGGCCGTGTAGCTCAGGCAGCTGATTTCCTCGAGTGAGGTATTGCCCGCCAGAACCTGGGAGAGGCCCTCCTGATAGAGGGTGAGGACGCCTTTTTTGAAGGCGTGCTTGCGCATTTCGCTCTGGGGCGCGTTGCGGGCGATCAGGTCGGACAGAATGTTGTCCGACGGGCACATCTCCATGAGTGCCATGCGACCGGTGTAGCCCGCCTCGCGGCACTCGGTGCAGCCAACCTTCTCGTAGATGACCTGGGTTTCCTCCGGGATTTTCACAAGGTTGGCGGCGAAGATGGTGCGCATCTCACCGGTCAGCTGGACCGGCCGCTTGCAGTACGTGCAGAGCCGGCGGACAAGGCGCTGAGCCTGGGAAAGCGCCAGAGAGTCCGCCAGAAGGTAGGGGGGAATCCCCATGGAGATCAGCCGGCTGACCGCGCGCAGGGAGTCATTCGCGTGCAGGGTGGTGAGCACAAGGTGGCCAGTCAGAGCAGCATTGATTGCGGAATTCGCCGTTTCAAAGTCGCGGCACTCGCCGATGAGGATGACATCCGGGTCCGCACGCATCAGCCGCCTTAAGCCCTCGCCAAAGTCGATGCCATTCGTCGGGTCGGTCTGAGTTTGGTTGAGCCCCTCGACTTCGTATTCGATGGGGTCCTCGATCGTCTGGATGTTGATGTTGTCATCGTTGATGCTGTTGAGCAGCGCGTAGAGGGTTGAGGTTTTTCCGCTGCCCGTGGGGCCGGTGACGAGGATGAGCCCCTGGTCGCGACCCATGGCGTCGGAGAGGCACGAGATCTGGCGCGGTGAGAGATTCAGCTCGCTGAGCTTGCGGATGCCGTCCTGGCGGTCGAGGAACCGGATCGTGATCTTTTGGAGGTCCTTCCGGCAGGGGATGGCGGAGACGCGGCAATCCACGCGGCGCTTGCCGAGCGTGAGGGAAAACCGTCCGTCCTGGGCATCTTGGCGGCGCTGGCCCATATTCGAGTAGTTTTTGATGAGGCTGACGAAGCGCACGAGCTGCTCTTCGGGGCAGGAGTGGAGGACCTTCAGCTCACCGTCGATACGGCCGCGGAAGCGGGCTGTGTTGTAAAACTTCTCGATGTGAAGGTCGCTGGCTCGACCGGTGATCGCGCGCCAGAGAACCCAGTGAACCACCTGCTCGGGGCTGGCGTTGATGCTGGAGGGGTTGATCCTCTGGATCTCCTGCACGTCGATGTCCACGATGTTCGCAACATCCGAATAGGTGAGCTCCTGCTCGGTCGCCGCCGCACTCGTCCCCACCGCCCGGCTGCGGTCGCGGTTGATCGTCGCGATGATCGTCTCCCGCTCGGCCAGAACTGTGCGGAAAACCAGCGGATCGTTGCCGCCAGAGAGCCACTCGTCCTCAAACGCAAAATTTTCTTTTTCGGCGGAGAGAATAAAAACCGTCTTGTGCCCACAGTGAAGGGGATAGACGCCATGCTTCTCGAGCAGGGCTTCCGGAAAGACCGCCTGCGGGGGAGCATGCTCGGCATTGAAGCACGCCTCACCGGTCGAGAGGTAGCGCAGCGCGAGACCGTAGTGTGTTGGCAGGGATTTGACCGACATGAGGACATCCGGACTCGTGTCAGACAGCTCGGCCTTGGCGCGGTTGAGCTTGTTGATAACGTCGTCCTCGAAGGGATAGAAGTCCAGAAGCCAGTTGAGCGCAGTAGCCGGGGTGGATTCCTTCGGGAGCGGCCCGGGGAGAGAAAGCTTGCCCGCCTGCTCGAGCGGTTGGAGATCGAGCCTCGCCATGAAATCGCGCTGAAGAATGGCGTATTTTGACTGTGGGATGAGCACGGGGATGATGAGCTCAACGGGAAGATCCCAGAGGGCCGTGCTCGCGGGGTTATAGTGCGCACAGAGCAGAAGCGGCCCCAGCGTGCCGAAGGGAATCCAAAACTCCTCCTCCTTGGAACCCATGTGCGGCGAGAGCCGACGGAAGGCATTCTCAGCGCGCGTGGAGCTGGTCGTCCGAACCGGATTCAGCGGAAGGACGCCGAACTTCCTGGCCAGCCACTCGAGCGCTTCATCGGCCGGAATGCCATTCTCGTGCGCGAGATGATGGTGAAGGTCGAGGGATTCCTCCGGCTCCGCGTTACATTCGATGCCCCCCTCCTTGAGAATGGCGCAGAGATTCTGCCAGGCTTCCGGGCTCATCCGTTGGTGGAGCGTGGGATGGGGGTGTTCGTCGGAGCCGACTGGATTGCGCCCATGATTTTCATCAGGTCGAGACCTGTTCCTGCGGTGCCCGCAGATTTGAACTCGTACAGGCGTCCGTTCCAGAGGGCACGGTAGGTGTTCGTGTCGCTGCTCGCGACAAATGTGGCATTCGGCGGAAGGTAAGGCGACCCCGGGCTGGCCAGGCGGACATCCGGGTTCCGGTAGCGCAGCGAATCAAAAATGGCCCGTTCGTCATCGCTTCCGCTGCTCGTGGCCAGGACCAGTTCCCAGTTCGCCTGATTGAACGACTGCACGGCCCCGTTGAGGAGGTTGAGGTTACGCTGCGCCGTCGCAGCGTTCGCGGTTTTGACATTATTTGCCATGATGGGTATCGCAACCGCAGCCAAAATGCCTATTACAGCAATGACAACGACCAATTCCATCAAGGAAAATCCGCAAGAATAGGCTGCGGATCCGGGTTTGTTAGCAATCATGCCCACCGGTCAATACGTAATGCTCGTGCTGCGAGCCGTGTTGCTAATGACGGTTTTTGTGGACATGGGCACGATGCTTGTGGGCAGAGTGAACGAATACCCAGAGGGGACAAAGGTTGCGAAGGAGGACTCGGCGAACGCGATGTAGCGTGCGAGGCAGTTGGTATAGCGATACGCGTCCGTTTTGCCCGACCAAGTGGTCTGTGCGATATTGGTTCCGTTTGCCTGAATGTAGGAAGCAATCGCGAGATTGAGCGTTTCTGCCCGGGCGCGGGCCAGGTTGTCTTCGCTGTCCTGTTTGACGCGGACGATATTCGGGATGGCCAGAAAGGTAATGACGCCGATGATGGCGATGGCGGCGAGCACTTCGACCAGGGAGAAGGCGGGAGAGGAGGAGGAAGTGCGATGTGACTGGGGTCGAGCATTCGGCCGGTCCCGTTTCGAATTTCGAATTTCGAATTTCATAATATCAGTTCCACTCGACAGTGGGGTAGTTGGTAGCCGACCACGTTGTAAACTGGAGTGACATTCCAGCCTTGATCATGGCTTCGCTACGGATTTGATTCCCGGTGGAGTTGCTCTTGAGGTGCTGGTAGGTGGATTCGTGGAGGTAGTTGTTGCTGAGAAGATCGAGCCACTTTGCAGCCGTATTGGCAGCGGTGTATTTGGTGCGTGCGTCGGCCAGCGTGTTTGTCCCACTCGACTCTTGGGCGATCCAGGTATTGAGCGCGTCTTGGAGCGTGACCTGCTGCTGGAAGGCGACGGTTCGGCGGGCATCCATCGCGGCATTGGAGACGATGGTGAGAACCAGCGAGCTCATCACGCCGATGATGGCTATAACAATGAGAAGCTCGATGAGCGTGAACCCTGCCTTGGGCGAGTAGGGGCGCCCTCTGCCGAAGGAAGAGCAAAACAAGCGGAAGCTCGGCTTCATGAATTGAATATACCACGGCAGCGCGGATTGCCCAATGAAAAAACGGTCAACTGCGAGTAATAACGAGGCCGGTCTGGGAGATGGAAAACTCGACGAAGCGAGCCCTCGGGTTGGGCGGGTGCTGGAGGAGGGCATTGCGGATGCGGGCTCCGGCCATTTCGTCTTTTGCGAGGAGGAGCATGTAACCCCCGCCGCCGGCTCCGAGCAGCTTGGCAGCGGCTGTCCAGTCACTGACAGAAGCAAGGATGGCCCGAACCCCGGGGGGGTCGGTTCCGGGATCCAGCGCACGGTTGAGATCCCAGCTTGCGCGGATGACTTGGCAGAGCTGCGGCCAGGATTCACGCTGGATGGCCTGATAGGCGGCGACGGCGTGTTCCCGGATTGCGAACAGCCGGTCCATGTGGGAATGGGAGTTAAGAAGCATGCCGCGCACGATCTCCTGGAGGATGGTTTTCGCGACGCGGGTAATGCCGGTGTAGTAGAGCAGAGCGGTGCGGTTGGCGGATTGAGTCCCGAGGAGTTGCTCGGGAAGCCAGCGGATGGTGGGTTTCTGGTCGAGCCCTGGCCCTGTTTCGATGAGCTTGATCCCGTGGTAGATCCCGCCTGCCTGGTCCTGCCACCCGCCACCAGAGGTGAGCATCTGCTCCAGGGCCATGGTCCGGCGGAAGATTTCCTCATGATCCCATCCGAGCCCACCAGCCGAGCCGAGGGACGCCAGGAGTGTGGCCGCCAGGATGCTGCTGGTGCCAAGACCGGAGCCCTTTGGGGTGGCTGCAAGGAGGGAGACTTCGAGGCCGCCTCCGAAGCGATCGAGCAAATCGGCGAGGCGGGTGGGAGCGTCTGAATGAAACCGGGGGTGAAAGCCCGCCAGGCAGAACGCGGCTTTGGCCAGCGAGAACTCCGCACGGACATCCGCGTATCCGTCCAGATCTGCAAACGAGCTGATCGTGGTCTGTGCACCAAGGTCGATGGATTTGATCACGATATGGCGTTCCGGGCAGACCCGCACAAAAACCTGAATGGGAGCCTGGCCGTTGAGATCGACGCCCATATTGACGACCGCTCCGCCATGTTTGAGGCAGAAGGGTGGGGTATCGCTCCAGCCGCCGGCCAAGTCGAGGCGGATGGGAGAGCGCGCCCAGAGGATCTGGTCCTCGATCAGGGTCGAACGCGGAGTGACGGGCTGGCACAAGGCGATCATCTTTTCGGCCAATACAGAAAAGGCGGCCCCCTCGAGCGCGATCCCGCCCCGGCCTCTCGCGCGTTGCACGGCCCCGGCAAATGCCAGCTCATGCATGCAGTGAAGCGCATCGCCGCTGCTGGCAGGGACCTCCGGGTCGGGTGCCGGTCCGGTGGCGTAGATTGCTGCGGCATTGGCGAGGTCCATCCGATAAAACGGGTTGCTTTCACGGTGTTTCCAAAGGCTGGCGGCAGCCTGGGAGGCCTGAGAACGGCGCTGGCGGAAGAGGCGTTCGAGGTTGACCTTCTCACCCAGCTCGCGTGCGCTGAGGCGCCGGGCGGAAGTCCACCGGCGGGCCATTGCGGAATCCGGGGACGGGGCACCGTCGAGCAACCAACCGATCCAGTCGGAATCAGGCTCTTCGACCAGGGCAAAAAGCGGAGACTCCTGGATGTCAGTCTCCAGAGAGACTCCGGCCTCCTCGAGCGAAATCCCGCGGGACTGGAACCAGTCGGTGGCCGGCCGTCCCATCCAGAGGGCTTCGCGGATCGGTCCGGAGAAGGGGTCATCGAATCCATAATGCCGGATCGCAAATCCTTTTGGACCCACAGGAATGCAGTCCAGGCAGTCCCCGGGCTGGAGGGCAAAGGTCCAGTCCCCCTCCGGCAGGCCGGTCAGCACGTTGTCGTGCGCCGGCAGAAAATCATCGGGCAGCGAGCAGTTTTCTATCCAGAGCATGCGGTGAGTGGACGAGCGCTTCTGAAAGGCGAAGCGCGAGTTCAGGACATACATGTCGGGGTGGGGCTTCCGCCACAGACCGTTCTCGGGAATTTCGCCTGTCGAGCGGTTTTGAAGCGCCGAGAGGGACTCAATCATCTGGCGGCTGGTGCCGAAGTGGTGGAACTCCGCATTCGCCAGGGGGACCATCCCCACGCTCAGGCGGCTGATTTCGGAATCCGGCACTTTGGGCGAGGAGCCGAGGGATGGCCCCAGCCCGGCATAGAGCTCGTAAGTGGAGGCGCTTCCGTCGGGGAACCCGGCACCCGTCCAACCGCACTTGGCCATCAGCACTGCGATGGCCTTGCGGCTGAACAGCCACAAGCCGGTGTCCACGAAAAACGCGTGTGTGGCGGTGAGCTCCCGGATTTTTTCCGGGGTCGGTTTTTGAAGAAAGAAGGCGACGTCCCCGGGGGATTCCCGGGGGGAAAAAAACACGCCGAAGTGGGAGGCGACTTCGGGGCTGACGGACATCCCGAAGCCGACGAGATCGGCGGAGGGTACGGGCGGGAGGCTGGAGGGGAACTTGAGGAAGACATCTCCGCTGGCCACAAGGAGGCGTGAGGTCTCGGTGGCGTGGCTGAGGACCCGCGCGTAGTCATCGGCTTGCAGATCGAGAAGCGTCTGGTCCATGCGTTGGCCGTGGGACCACCGCATGATGGGCACGGGCATGAGGACCTTGCCGCTGGGGGCGTAAGCCGGCAGGCGGCGGCTCTGGCCCCCGGCCAGGATGACCAACCGCTGCTTCGCGTCCAGCCAATTCTCGAAGGGGGCGTCCTGCTTCCTCCAGGCCTCGGCCAGCAGCTGGGCAATCCCCCCCCCCGATCCCAGCTTTCGGCCTGGGGGATCACAGGAAACAATCCATGGCCGCGGGGCGTCGGGGAAGATCCCCGCAAAAGCCTTCGACATGGCGGGAGGAAGCGACAAAAGAAACTCCTGGGGTCCTGGCATCCAGGGAGTTTACCAATTCTTGATGCGTCGGCACGAAGATTTGCTATGCTCGGCGAAATGAATCCGCACAATCTCCGTTCCGGACCTTTGCTGATCGTGGCGCTAGCCTCGCTCCTGCTCCCGGCCTGCCGGAATGCCGAGGGACGCTTCCGTCCGCCGGATCCCATCGGCTACGCGATTTTTGAGGCCCTCGACCGGGGTCCCCGCGAGGCAGGAGCCCCCGTGCGCCCCGATTCCGACTACATCGGGGACCCGGGCAATCTCGCAGTTCGAGGGCATCCGCCCACGCCTGAGTCGATATGGGTGGATGGCACATGGGGCACGTCAAACGGCCAGAGAATTTGGATTCCGGCCCACTGGCAGTAAGGCAATCGGGCATTGGCGGGCCGGCCGTGCAGTGGTAGACTGAGACGATGATGCAACCTCCGCCCGTGACGAAATACCGTCCGTTTCCGGTGGTCCACCTGCCCGAAAGGCAGTGGCCGAACCGGACGATTCAGCACGCCCCGATCTGGTGCAGCGTGGACCTTCGGGACGGCAACCAGGCCCTCGCTCAACCGATGAGCGTCGGCGAAAAGCTCGAATATTTTGAAATGCTGGTGGGCATCGGGTTCAAAGAAATCGAAATTGGCTTTCCCTCGGCCTCGCAGACGGAATTCGATTTTTGCCGCAGGCTGATCGAGGGCGGACTGATTCCGGATGACGTCTCGATTCAGATCCTCTGCCAGTGCCGGGAGGAGCTGATCACGCGCTCGCTGGAGGCCCTGCACGGGGCAAAGAGCATCATTTTTCACCTCTACAATTCCACCTCGCCGAAGCAGCGCGAGTATGTATTCGGAGCGACCCGTGAACAGGTGGTCCGCATCGCAACCGATGCGGTGGAATTCCTGAAAGAAAAGATGCAGCCGCTGGCATCGGAAGGCTCGCGGATCCGCCTGGAGTATTCTCCCGAAAGCTTCACCAGCACCGAACTCGATTTCTCGCTGGAGATTTGCGAGGCCGTGACCTCGGTCTGGCAGCCCACGCCCGACAACAAGATCCTCATCAACCTCCCTGCGACCGTGGAATACGCGACGCCGAACATCCATGCGGACCAGATCGAGTGGATGTCCACCCACCTCACCCGACGGGACGCGACCACGCTCTCGCTGCACACCCACAACGACCGTGGCACCGGGATTGCAGCCAGCGAGTTGGCGCTTCTCGCCGGGGCAGACCGGGTCGAGGGAACGCTGTTTGGGTTGGGCGAGCGCACGGGCAACCTGGATATCGCAACGGCTGCCCTGAACCTCTACCTCCAAGGCATCCACCCAGGCCTCGATTTCAGCGACATCAACGGCATTCGCGACGTTTATGAGCGGTGCACCCGGATGGAAATCCACCCCCGGCACCCCTATGCCGGCGATCTTGCTTTCACGGCGTTCAGCGGATCCCACCAGGATGCCATCAAAAAGTCCTGGGAGCGCCAGAGCCCCGGCGAGCCTTGGGACGTCCTTTACATCCCGATCGATCCGGCGGATATCGGTCGAAGTTACAAGGCGATCATTCGCATCAATTCGCAATCCGGCAAAGGCGGCGTCGCCTATTTGCTGGAAAAGGACTTTGGCTACCAGCTTCCCAAGGCGATGCAAAAGGAGATCGGCCGAGTCATCAATGCCATCTCCGACGAAAAGGGCACCGAGCTGAGCCCGCAGGAAATTCACGACGTTTTTGTGAAGACCTACGTCAGCCGGGACAACCCGGTGACGCTGCTGGAGTTCTGCACCGTCGAACGAGCGAGCACCGTCACTTGCGAAGCGCGTTTGCTCAAGGAGGGCGCGCAATTGGCAATCACCGGGACGGGCAATGGGCCAATCGATGCCTTCGTCCAAGCGCTGCGGACAACAACCTTGCCGCGATTTGAGGTGCTCAGCTATTCCGAGCATTCGCTGGGAGCCGGGGCTGGAGCGCGAGCCGTGAGCTACCTCCAGATCAAGATGCCCGACAGCAGGGCATATTTTGGTGTCGGAAGCGACACCAACATCGAGTTGGCCTCGATCAAAGCGGTGGTAAGCGCCCTCAACCGCGGAATGGAAGCGGTTGTTTCCGCGCACCCGTGACTTTCGGCGGAATTTTCCTGAGACGATCCAAGCATGGGCGATGACAGGTCTCTCGCGGATGAGATGGATTTTGTGTGTAGGTTGCGAACAACCTGTGAAGCGGGGTGGGGATTTTCCAAGAACTACCAATCCGGGAACGTTTGTTCAGATCGGATCGGAGTCCTTCTTTTTTTGTTCACAGGGTCGTTTTCCTGTGGAACACCCATGGATAAAGCGGGGAACAAGCTTTGGGGTGGTTGTTCACACTATTAATATGAAGAGATTGTCGGCCCAAAACTTCTCTTCTTATTCTAGATGTGAACAATTCAGGTGGCCGCCTCGATTTCCTCCGCAATCCGGCGGAAGGCATCGAGAGGAGTGGCCGCTGCAGTAATCGGACGTCCGATCACCAGATAGTCGGCGCCGCAGCGAATCGCCTCGCCGGGGGTCATCACGCGGCGCTGGTCACCGATATCGCTTCCGGCCGGGCGGACCCCCGGCGTAACGATCACCAGACCATGCCCGAATTCCTCGCGAAGTAGTGAAATCTCATGGGGGCTGGCAACGACACCACGCAGGCCGCAATGGGAGCCCATCTCGGCCAGGTGGAGAACCTGGTCGGCTGCAGGCCGGTGCACGCCCACAAGGTCGAGCGTATCGTCATCCATGCTGGTCAGGACTGTGACCCCGAGCACAAGGGTTTTCGACCCCTCGGCGGCGGAAACGGCAGCGGAGACCATGGACGGCCCGCCAGAGAGGTGGATCGTCGTCATGTCAACGCCCAGCGATACCGCCGAATGAACCGCCTCCCTCGCGGTGTTCGGGATATCATGGAACTTCAGGTCCAAAAAGACGCGGGAACCCGAAGACTGAATTTCTTGCACCACCGTAGGCCCGGCGGCAGTGAAGAGCTGGAGGCCGACTTTGAAAACGCACCCTTCTCCAAGCAGCGGCTCGACGAGCCTTAGGGCGGAAGAACGTTCGGGCGTGTCGATGGCGACGATGATTTTTTCTTTGGCAGGAACAGACATTGGCAGATGATGCTTGTCCATATGACAGTTCAGGCCCATGCCAAAGTCAATCTTGCGCTCCATGTCCTCGGAAAGCGGGCCGATGGATTCCATGATATTGAAACACTGATGGTTCCGATCTCTCTGGCTGATGAGTTGGAGCTTACTGTTGAAGAGGGAGATGGCGTTGAACTCACCTGCAGCACACCAGGTGTCCCGACCGGGCCGGAGAACCTTGTTTGCCGGGCAGCGGAAATTTTCGCACTCCGCACCGGGCTTCATTTTCGCCTCCGAGCCAAATTAACAAAAACGATTCCTCATGGAGCCGGCCTGGGCGGGGGCAGCAGCGATGCGGGAGCCACTTTGCGTGCTCTGGACATTCTACTCGGCACCCACTGCTCGTCTGCTTGCCTTGTGGCCATGGCAGCGGAAATCGGTTCGGATGTCCCGTTTTTCATTGCAGCGAGCCCGGCCTGGTGCCGGGGCCGCGGCGAGCAACTCACTGCCGCCCCTGCTCTGGCCCGCCTGCCGCTGTTTCTTTTCAAGCCCCCCTTCCCCGTGCCGACCGGCGAGGCCTACAATAGGTGGACATCACATGTCCCACCCCTAACACAAAACCTCCGAGGCATGGAATGGAGGAACGACCTTGAGGAACCGGTCTTCCGGAAATATCTGCTGCTGCCCGCCATGAAGACATGGCTCACGCGGCAACCGGAAGTGGAAGCCGCCCAGATGTCCGGGTCGGGATCGACAATTTACGCTCTTCTCAAATCCCCCGCAGGGGACCTGCCTGAGCGGGCCCGCCGGGAATTTGGAGAGACGTGCTGGACTTGCCTCAGCGAAACCCTGGAGTCAGGGGGCTGAGGTCTTTTTCTCGATCAAAGCGTAGGCGTTGTGGTTGTGAATTGATTCAAAGTTTTCTGCCTCAACACGATACCACAAAATATTGTTGTCGGAATTGCATCGCACGGCGACATTCCGGACCAGATCTTCGACAAAAACCGGGTTGTCATACGCCCTCTCTGTGACGGCTTTTTCGTCCGGTCTCTTCAACAGGCTGTAGAGTTCGGAACTGGCGGAGTCCTCCACCAAGCGGATCATATCCTCGATCCACATGGGCTTGCGACAGCGCACGGCCAGAGTCACGTGGCCGCGCTGGTTGTGGGCACCAGCCTGGCTGATCGCTTTGGAACAGGGGCAGAGGGTGGTGACCGGGACAACCACCACAACCACGAAATCCATCTTCCCTTTTTCCAATGTTGCACGGAAAGTGGCGGCATAGTCCAGCAACCCCGGGGCACCTGTGACTGGTGCTTTTTTCTCAAGGAAGAAAGGGAACTCAAACTCAAGATGGGCGCAATCGCTTTCCAAGCGCGCGGTCAACTGCTCCAGAATATCCCGGATATTATCGACATGGATAACTGGACCATGCGACCCCAGCACCTCGACAAACCGGCTCATGTGCGTCCCTTTAAAATGGTGAGGAAGGTCCACGGTGAGCTGAACCATCGCGATCGTGCTCTGCACAGCGTGGTCTTTGTCGCGGACCTGAACCGGATACCGAAGCGCCTTCACCCCTACACGGTCGATCGGCATCATCCGGTCGTCCGGCTCACTCTGTGTGTCTTTCATTTTTTATAGATAATCAAAGTCGGCTTCCCCGGGAAATCAAAAAGCTGGGATCATCCGCAAGCCTATCGTATAAATCAGCGCCATGAACCTGTTTGATCTGTCGGATGATGTTGCAGTTGTGATTGGAGCCACCGGGGTGCTTGGTGGAGGGTTGGCGGAAGCTCTGGCCTCGGCAGGAGCTAAGGTTGTCGTCGCGGGCCGGAATGCCACTCGTGGTAATGAGCGGATTCAAGCCATCACCGAAGCAGGCGGACAGGCGGTGTTCCTTGAAGCTGACGCCTCTTCCAAACCAAGCCTTCAGACTCTCCTGGAGAAAACCCAGGCCGCCTTTGGCACGCCAACAGTGCTTGTCAATGCCGCCGGCGGAAATGATCCCAAGGTGACTGTGACCCCGGAGAATGCGTTTGAAAACATCTCGACTGCCGACTGGACCGCGAACTTCGACCTCAACCTCGTCGGCGGAGCACTTCTCCCCTGCCAGGTTTTCGGGCCGGCGATGGTCGCCGCCCGACAGGGAAGCATCATCAATATCGCCAGCGTCTCGGCTCACCTGCCGCTCTCCCGGGTCGTGGCCTACTCCGCCGCCAAGGCTGCCGTCCTTAACCTCACGCAATTCCTCGCCCGCGAGTGGGCGCCCAATGGGGTCCGGGTGAATTCGATCACGCCCGGATTTTTCCCTGCCGAGCAGAACCGCAAGCTCCTGTTCCAGGAAGACGGATCCCCCACCCCTCGCGCGGCATCCATCCTTTCCCACACACCCATGGCCCGCTTTGGAGCCGCCTCAGAACTTTCGGGGGCCGCCGTCTTTCTCGCCAGCTCGCACGCCAGCTCGTTTGTCACCGGCATCGACCTCCGGGTGGACGGCGGATTTCTTTCCCAGACGATCTAAGTTTGTTCCACGTGGAACAAAGCCTGGCAGCCGCAGCTCACAAGCCTGTCGAGGATGGCAGCCTGAGCGCATACAAAAGCAAAATTGTTCCACATGGAACATTATTAGCTTTTTCCTCGCTGCGATTGGAGTGGGACTACACCTTAGGGCAACCCGGCCAGAAAGGCGTCTGTCTCGCGGTGGTTATCATGGAGTTCCGCAACAAAGCGCTCGCACTCCCCTTGCTGTGCAGTTAGTGTATCAGGCGCGGCCAGCATCCCGTTCGCTGCAGTGACAAGGTGTTCGAATGACCCTGCAGCAAAAGATCCGAGGCCATAAGTTTCAAAAAGATGGTCGGGGTTCACATCGAGCGAGAGGAGTGCGGCCGCCCCGAGACCTGATTGGATGAAGCTGTTCGGCCAACCCTCCCATTCGGAGGTATTGACGAAAATGCGGGCGGCGTCATAAACTCCCTGGATCTCGTGATAGGGAACGCGTTCAACAAAGGTGAGGTTCGGGATTTCCCGGGCTCGATTCGCGACGGATTCCCAAAGGCTGACATCTTCTCGTGGGCAGACCATGTGGCACTTGGCCTGGGGAAGCCGTTCGGCGAGGTCAAGGAAGAGATGGGGGCGTTTGATGGGTTGGCAGCGGGAGACCCAAAGGAGGTCGATCGTCTTTCTGGCTGTGCGGGGCGTGGCGCGGGGAAGGATCAGATTGCGGTAGAACCCGCAAGTCATCCCGGAACGGCTGAAGTGTTCATATTGGTCGCTGGTCATGGCGAAGCGGACATCGCATCGGCGCATCGCATACTCGAAGAGCGCACCGCGGAGAGGGTTCTCCTTTCGGAATCCCCCATTAACCTCGGTGTCCAGCCCGCAGATGAACCCCAAGCGGTATCCGGCCAGTGGCTTCATGAGGTGCAAAAGGAATAGCCATGTCGTCCACCCAAGCAGAAAAACCCAGTCGGGCTTTTCCTCGCGAAGGATCCGGGCGGCTCGCGGAAGCGCCATCGCCGTATCCACAAGCCCGCCGGTTTGGAATTTCCCAGCATTCCTAATGCGGACCCCATCATGGATCGCCCCGTCGATCTGCCCGGTATCCCCAGCTGCAATGACGACATCATGACCGCGCGCAGCCAATTCCCTGGCGAGGAGGGCGATTTGGAGTTCGGCGCCCCCCGAGACGCGGGAGGTACTTTTTTCAAGAACCAGGTGCGCATGGCTGGAATGGAAGAGGATTTTCAATTTTGTGAAACTTTTCAGAGCAGCGAGCGAGAGATAGGATTCCGACCTGCGAAAAAGATTTTTTCATCATGCAGCAGCGGCGGGAAAGAAATATGTAAATAACTTATAGTTAACATATTACAACATATATTCAAAAAATCACCAAGAGCGTGATTAGCCTCTTTTTAGGATTTTTGCTGGGTTGCCTGCGACCACACAATCATCGTCAACACCTTCCAGCACGACGGATCCGGCTCCGACAGTCGCGCCATTCCCAACACGGATCGCACCAAGAATGATTGCGCCGGCACCTATTTCCACGCGGTTCCCAAGAATAGGGCAGCGCCCACCGGCGTGGCGCTCCCCAATTGTCACGGCCTGGCGGAGCACGCAGCCCCCTCCGATCACGACATCGCGATGGATGACGATTCCCACGCCGTGCCGGATACAAAGACCGGGGCCGACGGTTGTTTGATAATCCAATTCAATGCCCAGCAGCCAGTGCACGATAAAAACATAAGCGGCGAGCCATGGAGCCCCCACCAGCCAGAGGCCATGTGGCAAGCGACGAACAAGCTGGCACGTCCGGAAAAAGAGCATGACAAAACGCCCCTTCGGACTTCCCAGGTTGGCTTTCCAGTCTTGGAAAATGTCGGCGATCATCGGGAAGAAAAGATAGGCCGCTGTCTTCGCATGCTCCAGACCCTGTCCCAAACGGCCTGAAAAGTCCACAAGGGGTCAGTGGCCATGGCGCGAAACATTGCTCGGCAGGCTGCGGCACGGCTGAGGAACGCCATTGCTCCGGCCGCTTGCAGCCACTGCACAGCCTCGGCTTGGCGGATTTCCGTGCGCGATGGGTTCAACACCAGCCAGTCTTTCCGTGCGCTGGCGTGAAGGATTGAAAACTCCCGGAATTCCGCGGGCTGGAGGCCTTGACGAAAATTTTCCAGCATGGCTGAGGTTGCTTTTGAGGGAGGCGCACCGGCGAAATTTTTTCGCCAGGCGGAGCCCGCTGCGACTTGTCCCTCGCGCTGGGTCGACTCCGAAAATTGGTGGGAGAGTGAATCGCGGCGGTTGCGATAACAAACGAGCCGCTCTGGTAAATTCCCGGCCCGGCCTTGATCCACCAAGCGTGCCCAGAGCTCCCAGTCCTGACAAATCCGGAAATCCCCGCAATACCTTACCAGCGTCCCGTCAGGTATCTCCCTCCGGAAAAAGACGCCCGTATGGATAAATGGATTCTGAAACGGCATCGACCAACGGATGCCGTCATCCGAAAGTGGCACATGAATCAACCCACCATAAGCGCCCCGCTCATCAATGATCCAGCCGTTAACCCCCAGCAGAACGAGGTCAGGGAATTTTTCCACATGGGCTGACTGAGCTGCGAGCCGACCCGGCAAGGAGAGATCATCCGCATCCTGTCTCGCAATCCATTGCCCGCGCGCCTCGCTCAACCCTTGGTTGAGGCAAGCGGTTTGGCCGGAATTGGTTTTGTTGCAAAACAGCCGGATCCTCTGGTCGCTCGCTGCAAATTGCCTCAGAACAGCATCGCTTCCATCAGTCGAAGCATCATCAACAATGACAAACTCAAAGTCTTCCAGTGACTGACGCAGGATGCTTTCAATGGCAGCCGCAAGAAACCCCCCGCCATTAAAAACCGTCATAAGGACACTGACTTGCGGGGCGCTCATTCCAAGGAGGGGATTTTAAAACTAAACCGGGCTGCGGTGTTGATTCCGTAAAAACCCGCGCCCGCCGGGAAGCCAGAGCGATGATAGGTGCTCTCTGAGGATGGTTGTCGTGTGCGTCCAAGCATGGCAATTCATGCACTTGATAGGGAATGTGGGTCAGGAGGCAAGCGTCCGTCGGAAAACCTCTTCGTGCCGGTCAAGCCAGCGATCCACTCCTAGCTCACGGACGGCATGTTCCCTTGCTGCGACGGCCATGGCAGAGTGGTGGCACATCGTGTGCTCGATGGCATCTGCAAGGTCGATTGGATCGCCCGCGAGATCGTGGGTCCAACTTTCCTGGACAGGGGCAAGGACACCGCATTCGCGGGGCACAAGTTCTTGCAGCCCACCGCTCCTCGTGGCAACAACCGGAACTCCGCAGGCCATCGCCTCAATCGGCACGGTGGGGCAGGGGTCGTTGAATTTGGTATGTAGAAGAACATGGGCGCTGCGGTAAATTCCAGGCGCCTCGCTTTGCCGAAAGGGTGGAAGGATGGTCACATGGGATTCAACCCCGCGCATTTCATGCGCGACCTGCGCTTGGGCTCCACGCCAGCGAAACTCCCCTGCAATGATCAGTTTGGCGCTGCGATTTCGTTTGAGAAGGACGCGCAGCGTGTCGATGGCGGATTTCGTGCGATAGAAGGCATGGCTTGTCCCGGCGGCGAGGATCTGCCAGGTCGCCTCATCCGGCCGCGTGGCGGCCGGAGAAAAAACGCCGATATCCACGGGATTCAGACAAATTTCCGAAGGGGCCGACGATGGTCCAAGATACCTCTCGGCACCGTCGCGAGAAAAAGCGCTCTGGTTAACAATATAATCCGCCTGGGAGCGAAGCCAGGCCATGCGCCTGTTGAGCCAAGGATAAGCGTCGCCGTAGCAACCCGGATACGCGACCCCGTTTTGATTCCAGATCACCCTCGCTCCGCGCGATTTTGCCGCCGCAACAATTTCCTCCGCATGCGGAGGCAGTGCGCTGCTCACAAGATAAACAAGGTTGAAATCCAGAAACGCTTCGGGAAACCGCTCTTTCAGCGGAATGAGTTTAATCTCTCCGCCAATCGGCAATCCAGTTTGTCCGCGGCAGGGATCAAGGCGGCCATAATTGACCTTTGGCGCATCGCCCCCGCAGTTGACCAATCGGGCATTTCGGCGCACGGCCATGCGCGCGGTGGCATGTCGCAGGCAGGAGGTCGCCTCCCGCAGGGGGAAAATAACCTTCGCGGCAAGGCCGACCGGCTCGACAATACGCGTGATCATTGGCGCTGGATCTCGTTTTCTGCGCGGGCAATCTCTATGGCGCGCTGGAGGACATGGACATTTGTTGTCCCACCCTTTAATGCCACCTCCATAGCGGTCGCAACTCCGGAATGAATTTCAAACGGAAACCGAAACGATTGGTGCGCCCGGGCCATGCCGGCAAAAACCATGGAAGAGAGGCATCGCAGCGGAGGTTCGGACTCCGTAGAAAAGCCGTCGTAAGCCGTCAGCAGGGCGGCAGCCAGGGCCTCGGAAGAGTGCGAACGCAGGGCTTGGGCACGAAGGGCTGAGAAATCCGGTTTTCCTTCCGCCACCCGAGCCAGCAATGCGGCCCCTTCGACGGGGGTTTCATAGAGCCAGCCCTCCAACAAATCCGCAGCCATGCCGACCCGGGTTGATATCACGGGCCGCCCGGCAAAGAGCCCTTCGAGAACGGAATAGGGACCACCTTCCCACCGGGAGGAAATCAGCACGGCATCCAGCGCTCCGTACAAACGGTTCAAATCGCCGCGCGGGAGAATGTTTACCCCAAAGTCATCTCCTTGGAGAACCCGGCCAGAAAAGACGAATGGGATGTTGCGATATGTGAGTGCGGCCCGGAGCCAATGGCGTCGTGGCCCGGCCAGAAGGACCTTGAGCCTCGGGATGAGCTTCCGGGCTTCCTCCACGACTTCCACAAAGCGATCCGGACCCTTTTGGGCCTTCGGGAGCGAGACATCGCGCTCGAGCGAGTCGCGGTGGAAATTTCCCACGACAAAATCTCCGTCAGAAATCCCCAACTGTCGGCGGACAGCCGCGCGCTCGGCAGGCGGAAGCGGATGGCAAACCTCCGGGTCAACAGTGTAGGGGGCGATGGCTGCCGGCAGGCCCAGCTCCAGGAATTGGCCCGCGGCCTCGCGTGAGCGTGCAATCCACAAGTCCACCCGCGAAGCCGCCTGTTCAAATCCGGGTCTCGTGAGGTAAAAGGCTGGGGGGTTATCAGCAAAACACAGGATCGACTTGCCCTCCAGCGCCCGCGAGCCAGCCTGGAGCAATGGGGGCCACCAGGCCGAGTGGAGGACGCGTGATCGCGCGAACGAACCTGCGGTGATCCGATCCCCCAAAGCCGCGCGCGCACGGTCCAAGTCTTCATCCAACGCCCAACCGATCCCCTGCGCCCCAAAAAAATGGATGAGTGGTTTCAAGGGGAGCAGACAAGTTGTTGAACGATCCGGCGATAGGCCGCACACATCAGGTCGCCAGATGGGGCTGAACGCAGAACCTCCGCCCGAAGTCCGGCATAACCTACCCGCATCGCGTCAAGGGCTCCGGAAAAATCCTCTTCCAGCAAAACCCCGAATCTCTTCCCGAGTTCGACGGTTCCCCCGGTGTCGGCGGTGTAAAGGAGCGGCAGTCCGCATTGCATGGCTTCCACCGGATGCATGGCTCCTGGCTCGTTCCGCGAGGCGGTTACCGCCACATGGCATTGCCGCAGCACCTCCGCGAGCCGCTTCCCCGCCCTCGCGGGAAATGTCCGGGCCGCCTGCCAGCGGATGGACTCCGGCCAGCGGCCGACAATCCAAAGCTCGACCCCGGGCAGCCGCCCGTCTGCAATCGCCGCATCCAGGGCTTCATACACGGGGAACCCCTTGGCCGGGTTGTCCGACCAATGGTGGGTGACCAACCGGATCGGATCACCGGGCTTCCAAATGTTCCCACCGAACGGATGGAAAACCGCCGGATCGGCTCCGTTGTGAATCACGCTGTGCGGCCGTGCAGTATCGAACCAACGCTCCGCGTGGTAGTCGCGAAGCCACTCCGATACAAACACCGTGTGGTCGGCCGCGCGGTTGCAGGCGGCCAGGTGGGCGTCCATCTTGTCTGTGCCCTTGCGGATGTCGTTGTCATTGATCCGCTGGATGCACCGCAAGCGCGGGTTCATTTGCTTGGCCCGAAGCACATCGTCGTAAGAAAATGAAAGCCCGCCACTGAGCCCGGCATGCGTCCCCAGCACGCAGTCGACGCCGTCACCCAGGCGGGACATCGTCCGGAACCCGCACCGCTCGAGATACGGCCCGACCTGCCCCAACCACTGGTTTCCCCCGCCATAGGGCCCACGTTTCCAGCGCATGTTGAAGGCGACACGGACAAGCGCTTTCGTTGGGAAAAGTTCAAATTTCATGATGGTGAGATCTCTGCAATCACGCTTGAGTTCAGGCTTGATTTGAGGAGGTTGCCTTCGCTGTCGCAAGGAAGCGTGAAGCCAATGGGGCGCACCGTTTCCTCGAAACACAGGGGATATCCCTGCTCAATGGCAGAAAGCGAGGCCTCGGACAAGATGTCATAGTAGAAGGGGCCTGCTTTTGGGGGAGTATAGATACCGTGTCGTTTTCCACCGCGGATCTTGGCCTTACAACCGAGTTCGTCGTTGATGATGTCGGCCGCCACGGGCCGCATGAGCAAGGCCTGCTGCCAGTTGAAGCCGCTGTTTTGAAACCGCTCGATCATGTCGTCCTCGGCACCCAGCGAGGAGTCGATCAGGTTCGATTGGGCCGCACCCCGGGTTTTCCATGGCCCAAGCTTCTTCCAGCATTCCAGTCGCGTCAGTGAGGGAATTCCCGAAGGGACAACGCCAGGAATCCGCCAGCCACAGGAAACGAGCGCCTCCGGCCCGGAGATCCGGCGCGGCAGCCGAAAGGCCCGCCGCCGCCGGACGGCTTCCGCGATGATGCCAACAGACTCTTGAGCACGCGGTGCCCCAAGAAGCCTCCGATAGGTCTTTCTTCGCAGAAAATTAAGCCCCGTCGAGCCAATCCAGGGATTGTTCTCGAGGGTTTGCACCAGGCGAGCCATCCAGTCTCCCTCCACGACGAACTGCACATCATCCGGCCAGAGAACAAGGTATTTTCCAGAAGCCCGCTGAACAATTTCATTCATTGCCGCAGCGTGGGTTTGCTCTCTCGACCACTTATTGGGGATCCAATCGAGCTGGTCGATGTAGGTGCGGAGCCCGGGTTCACGGGACTCGTTGTCGCTGATGATCCATTCAATGTCCGGATATTGGATGCAGCGGCGTGCGGATTCCACCGTTGCCCGAAGATAATGGAGGCGGTTCCAACTCAGAAATGCGACGGTGATTCTTGGAAGAGGGGTCATGATAAAAATGGGCGGGCATCGACGGTTTCCAAAGGGCCACGCCGGTAGAAATCCTGCTTCCACCCCGCGGACGGCTTGCGAGAAAGTAAGCGGTCCGCGTGCCGCCGCACCTTCCCCCAAAATCCGCACCGATAGATCTCCATGATATTTTCCCGAACCGGAGCCTCGGCGGCGTCGCGGCTGCTTCGCCGCAGGAAGCATGTGTGAAGGCACCGCAGAGGAGTTTCGTCCCAGCCCAGTGATTCCTGAAAATTGAGTTTCATGTTGTCATCGAAGCCGGGCTGGAAACAAATTTCCCCTCCATGGAGGCGCTCGGGCGTTTCCCCGTTCCACGAGCTGATGGCTCCGAAATTGTAAAGCTTCGTGATGCTGCGGCTCGGCGGTGACTGGTAGCCAATAGCCTCAGATTGGTTCAGTGAGGTGCAATGCAGCACATTGCCCTTCATGCGCCAGATGCCATCAAATTCCCCGGCGAGAAGGCGGGGGCGGAAGCCTGCGAGACAATTCGGATCGTAGATTTCATCACCATCAACGCCGAAGACCCATGTGCGGCTTCCGGCGAATGGCTTCAGCAGGTCATGCGACTCCGAAGGGTGGTTCAGACGCTGCAGGCTTGCGTGCGGCAGGGTGCGCTCCAAGCTTTCTAAAATCCCCACCGTGCCATCCGTGGAACCGTGGTCGCAAAGGATCAATGTGTCGCAAAACGCAGCAATGTTCTTCACAGCCTGCGCGACAAAAAGATCCTCATTACGGACGAGGACGATGCCGACGATTTTCGCGGATTCCATGGCTGCTCGGGCGACTTTCACTCTGGAGACGCGATTTCGGCGCGGGCATTCCCCTGCTTAACCGACCTCGACTGCCACCAGAATACCCGTGCCCCCTCGACGAACAGGGCGTCATTTTTAAATGGGCCCACATAGTGGCGGCAAACTGCTCCGGGACGGCGGAAATTCGTCCAGCTGATTTCGTATTCCCCGGGCAACTTTCCGCCCTTCCCCCAAGCCGATCCGGCAACCGCAAAAAATGTCTGCTCAAGGAAATGGAATTCGCGCGCCATCGGAGCGCATCGCTCCAGAAATTTTTCGGCCAGGTCCAAATGCACCGCCGGCCTCACCATGAGGTCCAGGCCGCTGTTCACCCGCTCCCACACCGGGAATCCCATTGCCGCCTCAATGCCCGCCCGGTCAGAAGAGTATTTTTCCTTCGTATCTTCCATAAACCAGAAGGTCTCCGGGCGCTTTTCCATCCAGTCCAAAACGAAGTCCGGCTTGCGGAAAAAGACAATGTCGCTGTCAATGACGATGTATCGGTCATGCGGCGCAAAATGCCGGGTATCGAAAACTTTTAAAAACCAGGGATGCCGGACCCGGTTTTCGCGGCAGTGGGGGTAGTCGGCAAGCCCTGCGTCGAGCTCAGAGTCCGCTTCCGCACGGCGGATAATCCTCGCGTCGGGAAAGTTCCTTTGCAATTCGGCCACGTCTTCTTGAGTCAGTGACCCGTCATCATGGAGGATCGGCGCCCAGGCGAGGCCCGAATGAAATTCCAGACTCCGCAGCGCGAGTTGCCCCATGAGCACCCCGTCGTGCGACAAGACCATGTGCAGTGAAACCGGCTGGCCGTGGTGAGGGCGAGGGAAGTGCCGCCTCACAGCAGGCAGCGCAAAGTTCATCCGGCAAAAATCAATTGCGGCTCGCCGGAGCCAGGATGGCAGGATTTTCACAGTCAGAGTAGGGAGTTCAACATTTGATTCACGGGATAAATGGATGGGCGGGGGCCGGCCAACTCACTCGCCTGCGCCGGCTTCAGGTCCGGTCGATTCCGGAACAGGAGAGCAGGAAGCCTTTTGTTGCGGGCCATGCTGTCGATCGCAAAAGAAGGGCATTCATGACCGAGGCATCGCCTTCAGAATTTGAGCCATAAGGGCGGGGTCCTTCTGCAGAAGGAAATTCCCAAAAAATGGATTCAGACGGCCTTTCGCCATGATTCCCGAGTAAAACATAGGGTAGGGGCCGTCGCAAAACACATCGTCAAAAGGAAAATGACGAAGGAGAGCCGCTCTGAGCCGGGGGGAGGGGATCAGGGGATAGAGAGCCATGAGCTTGTGGAAAAAATACCGCTCCACAATCGAAGAAGCAGCTTGCAGAAAAGAAGGTTCGTGAAGCGCAAGCCGCGACGCCCGGATCTGGTAGCAGGACGCTTTCGCGGAATCCGGCAGCGAATTTCCCGGACGGGCACAGGCTTTTTCAAAATGCCAGGCGGAGCCATTTTTGTCCGTATCTTCCAGGGCCAGCCGACAGCAGGCTTCGAGGACGTCCGTCCGCCAAAGGGCGGGGTGCAGGTGGAAACGCGGGTCATCAGCACCCACGAGGTGTTTGAGTTGATGCGATCCAGCGCCGAGCACGGGGCTCCGCGAAGGGAAGCGCCGGTTGTCCCATCCCATCAGGCTGATATAGGATGCTGGCAGCGATGCCATGAGGGCTGGCAGCGTGGTATTGAGATGCTTCTCATGGCAAACTGACAAAGGGAGATGCTCCTCCAGGATCAGATAAATCAGCTCAAATCCGAGGCCCCGCATCTGCTCAACGCCATCCAGAAGAACCTGCGTCCAGTTGGATCGGTCGGTGTTCTTTGCAAGGGGAAGTGCAGGAAGGAATCCGGCCTCGGCTTCCAAGAGACCGCAAAACCAGATTTCAGGGGGATTTGTCCAACGCTTCACGAGCGCTTCCATCGTGAACGGGGCGACCCATGTGTAACTCCGCCAGACCGGGACGAGAATGCCGGTTTTCACTGAGCGTCCGACTTTTCGTTAAGCCAAGCCTTGTAAACCTGGCGGCAGGTTGGCGGCGCAACCGGCAGGCGCCTGGAGAGTTTCAGCCGGAGGCGTATCAGGGAGGCCCTCCAATACCATGGCGTGCGCACACGCAGTTCGTCCGCCTGTTGTAATATGGGGCCGAGAAGGGACCAGGCTTTCTGACGGTGAGTGCGGGTGAGGGCATGGTCGATCATGTCCCGGTTTCTCACCCCGAGGAATGAGGTGTCGATTCCCCGATGCTTGCACCAGAGGAGGAACTTGAGCTGGAGCTGGAGTCGATACCAAATGCTGCCCGCTTCCTGCTGTCCGAGCGAGGTCGGGGTGAAAGTCTTGTCCAAAACCATCCGGTCGCAATGGGCAAAGGCAGCGATCACGCCGCAGCGCAGCCAGTATTCCGCATCCTCAACCTGCCGGAAATTCTCATCAAATCCTCCCACCTGTTCGTTGAGACGGCGCCGGATCAACGCCGCCCCAGCTGTCGGAATCGGTGTCCACCAGAAGTGAGCCTTGGCGGGAGCCGGAGGGGAGCCCACGGCATACGGAAGCCCGTGGAGGCGCGTCTCCGTAGCCTCGCCCCGCCGCTGAAGGACAAACCCATAGACAACCCCCGCGTGCGAGCTTTCGGCTGTGCGAGCGAGGGAGGCAAGGGCATCCGGAGTCAGCACATCATCCGCATCGAGAAAGAGCAGCCACTCGCCAGAGGTAGCGGCCGCTCCAGTATTCCGGGCGGCCGCAAGTCCCCCATTCGTGCGGCTCACACAGCGCACCTCCCCACCGAATGAGCGCCCGAGCTCGCCCGTGCCGTCGGTGCTGCCGTCATCCACAATGACGATCTCCGCTGGCGGCCGCGTCTGGGCTCTCACGCTCGCAACGGCTGCTGACAGCCATCGCGCGGCATTGAATGCAGGAATGATCACGCTGATTTTCATGCGGTTGCAGCCTTTCGAATAAAATCATCGTAAGAAGGAGGGCGGACCAGAAACCCCAGATTCTCCAACTGCGCGGTGTCTTTGAGGTGGATCGAGTTTCCGTTCGCAATCCGGAATCCCTCGCCCTCCCTGGACAGGGTTTGCGCATAGGCTTTGTATTCCAAGCCTGCGCCGATGTGTTGCCCCCTGCGCACTTCCTCGCGCGCGCGGGCATCAAAGTCCTGAAGGTATTTGAAATGGTAGAGGACCGCGCGCAACTCCGCGAATTTCCCGCTTTCCAGGTAATGCTGTCCGTCGGTGAGATACATGTCGCTCTGAAATCGAAACAGCGGAAACTTTGAGCAGCATGCGGAGATTCCGAACAAACGGTTCCGAACCCCCCCGTGGAATCGGAAGTCCATGCCCGTCCCACGGTGGAAATGTCGGGGAACTTTGGAAAGTGACGACAGCGGATCAAAAAACCAGTCCTTCGCCAGGTAGTCCTCTCCGGCCCGGTAATCCATGTCTTTCAAAGGGCTGGCGGGATACAAATCCAAAAGGATGGCATGCACGGCATTTGCCCCGGCCCGATCAAGATAGCGGCATAGCTCCGGGAGTGGGACTTTCTCCGACGACGGATAGACCAGCAGTTCATCTGCATCGGCCACCAGGCACCAGCGGTTCCGGCCGTGTCTGCGAAGCAGGCAGTCCAGCCAGGGGGCCTTCCCGATGAAATGATGCCGCGAGGAGTAGAGGGTGACATCGCTTTGGGATGCCAGGTAATCCCTCGTGGAGTCGGTCGAGTTGTTCTCGACGATGACAAAGCGAACCACTCCCAGACGGCGGTAGTAATCGAGGTAGCGCGGCAGTCGCAGCGCTTCGTTGCGGAGCACTCCGAAAGCAACCGGCCCATCCGTCCCGGGTCCCGCATCGGTGGCTTTTTTCAGCTCCGTCGCCGCCCTCCATCTCGCCAGAATCCTCCGAGCGGGCGTTGTGAGTTTTTCAAGCGCAGCCATGAATCACCAAGGAATAAATTTTTCTCAATTCCGCCATAAACCCATCGCGGTGAAACTCTGCGCCCGCGGTGCCCGCCAACGCGCGCGATTCTTCCGCCATGCAGAGGATCCCCTGGGGAACATCCAAAAGAGCCCGGACGAGGTCCTGCACATTTCTTTCCTCCACAAGCCACCCGCCGCCTTCGCGGGCCACCCTGTCGCCCGCCCAGCTTCCCCGGGATGCGATGACAGGTTTCCCGGCCATGCGGGCTTCACAAAAAATTCCAGAAGTTCTCATGGCGTAAAGATGGAGGTGATAGGGCAGGAGAACCACATCCGATTCGAGAAGTCTTTCCACATAATCCGCATCGCCGAGGGGGGTGGCGATCCACTCGATGCCAGCCCCTTGCGGAAGATCCCGCCGGAGAACTTCGGCGCAAGCGGGGTCTGGATGATGGCACTGGATGACAAAGCAAAAATCCCCGCTTCGTCCGGAGGCGTGGATCTGCTGGACGGCGGCAACCACTTCTGCGAACCCCTTCTCACGCCTGGCGTTGCCCGGGGCGTAAATCCTGAACGGACGCGTCGGCTGTCGGAGGCTCTGCTTCGGAAGGGGGTAGGACAGGATATGAGGCAGGTAGAAAATCTTTGAAGACAGATTCTTCTCAAAAGCGCAGACCAGCTTCTCGCTGTCCGTCACCAAGACAACCCTTTTTCGGCGTCTCGCCGGCAGGTTCTGGAGTGAATTTCGGATCTCCTCCGAGTCGAATCGCTCGGGGCGGTATCCCAAATGGAGAAAAAGCACCGGCGGGGACGGCAAATCTGCCAGCCATCGCAGCCAGTGAAGAAAGTGCCGGGGCGCCAGCATCTGGGCAAAAACGGCATCCCCTTCCCTGACAGGGGGAAAGCGCCTCAGATCGCTGCCGAATTGCCGTCCACACCATGCTTCGAGGGCACTGAGGAGGTGGTGATTTCGGGCGATCCACACCGGCGGCTCGGCACGGAAATCCGTGCGGAAAATCCCGCAGGAGGGAACTCCGTTCGCGAGGTGTCTGTCGAATGCCCGGTGGGTGACAAGGTGCGCTTCGATTCCGGCCCTGTTCGCTCCATCGGCCAGCGCCAGGTTGTATCCCAGGTGATGGCCGACGACGTCCCGGAGCAGATGGTCCGCGAGGAAGAGGCGGACCGGTGCGCTGGAGTGCTCCGTCACTGGCATTCGAGGGGAAGATCGAGGAAACGCGCGACATCCGGCCAGCGGGCCTGCATGCTGTGGCTGGTCTTACTCATTTCCAGAGACCGGCGGCTCATCGTTTCCCACAGGTCCGGCTTCGAGTAGATCCCAATCAACTCACGAGCCATCGCATCAGGGGTGAATTCGGACACGACCACGCCATTGTAATGTTGTTGGATCAATTCCCACGGGCCATTGATGTCGAAGCAGACGGGCACGGTTCCGCAGGCCATGGCCTCCTGGGGGGACATCGGCCCGCCCTCTCCCCAAAGCGGACTTTTCCCAACATTCAACGCAAGGAATGTCCCGCACTGCTGCATCTGGGATATGATCTCCTTCTCGACACCAGCGAGTTGGACAAATTCCAGCGAGAGGCCCGCCGCAGCCGTCAGCTCGCGGATCCGTCGGATGAACTCCGCTCCGTGCTCGCCCTCATCGAAAAATCCCACGCGAGCGGGAATCTGACGTGATGGATCCGGCTTCCAGTGCTCCTCGTCGATGAGTTGGCGCAATACCGCCGCTGGCGTTTCAAAAACGGCCCTGTGAAAGGACTGGACGGCCCGGTTCACGCCGGCTGTGCGGATAATCCGATCCCGCGCGATCATTCGGGCGAGATCTGGAAAGTGGCTGCGGGACGAGGCGGAGAGTTCCTGGTCCCAGAAGTAAAAGCGGGGGCAAAGGGTCAGGTAGGGGGAGGCTTTCAGCCAGGATGTCACGCACCGGACATCGGCAGCAGCCCGGATTTTGTCCTCAAACTGCCCGATGGAAAGAAACGGCGCGTGCTCAGCCAGCCAGTTCGAGTGCTCCCCATCAAGGCTGACCATCCATGCGTCGTAGCCCCGCCTCCGAAGAAGCAGGATGAGGTTGTTCAGGAGTTTTTCTCCCCCGCAAAACCGGTGGCTGCCCTTCATCTCCTCATCGGTCGCATAGGAGGCAAAGACCATCGGACGGACGTGCTTTTCCGCCGGTTTCGCCGCCGGGGGATTTCCCGGCCCCGGGGATACTGGAACGAACGGCCTCAAAATGTCATTGACCGTGTCCTCCCTGAGACTCCGCAGAAACCTTCGCGCGGCCACGCCCAGGCGGCTCCAGTCAGTCCTCGTTTTCTTGAATTTCATTTTTTCTGGAATGGCAGGAACTGGAGAAGGCTGCGTCGCTTTGAAACTTCAGATTTTCGGATCTCCCGCTTTCTTCCGGCCGCATAATCCGCCGGAGCCCTCGAAACAGCCAGCAGAACATCGGCCGGACAGTCCTGCTCGAAAATTTTTATCGCCTGCCCGGTGGAGCCAAAATGCTGCCATGCCTGCTGCATGGTGGAAAGACTGATATCCCGAATACAATGCGGCCGTTCGTGAGGACATTCGAAATCACACTGGCGGCATGGCATCGACTGGGTTACCACGATGGCGGGCCCTGAAGAAGGTAAAAACCTGCCCCAGTGTCCGCCGCCAAATGTTGCGAGCACCGGCCGCCCCGCTGCGCACGCCAGATGCATCACCCCCGAATCCCTGCCAACATACCCGCAGGACATCGCAGCCAGAGCGAGGGAGATGGGGATCGGCGGTGGATTGTCTGCCAGATTGACGGAGACAAACCCGCCCGAGCGGATCCGTTCAATGGATTCCCATTCCTTTTCGTTTCCCAGAAAAACCACCGGGCGACCGTCGCGGGGAAGCTCGGATGAAAAGAAATTCTTCCAGTTCTCCTCCCCCCAGTCCTTCATCCGGAGTCCGCTTCGGCTGCCAACGCACGCGATCCAGTAGCCGTTTTCCGAAATCCCGTGCTGACGCAGAATTTTCGAGGCCGAATCGAGGGCTGACCCTTCCGGCACCAGTCGGGGGGCACAAGATGACAGGTTTATTCCAGTGATCGCAGACCCCAGGAGGCGGTTTTTCTCAAGTTCCGGCATTTCAACCGGCACCTCGACGCGCGGTTGGAAATTCTTCGACAGAGCCAGGGAATCAGTGATGGTTCCTGAGGGCCAGAACGGGTCGGCGGTCGAAAATCCCGCGACCGGAATCCTCCATCGGTCGGCTTCAGACCACACCTCGTCAAAAAAGTTGAGTGCAAAGAGGGCGGCGACATAAAGATCCGGGCGAAATCTGCGGATCGCCTCGTGCTCGGCGCGGAAGGGGTTTCTTTTTCGACGAACTTCTGGATGGTAGGGATCAGCGCCAATCCCGAGGCACTCCACGTCCGGGAAAACCCCTGATGCCAGATCGAGGGCGGGCCGGCGCAGGAGCAATTGCAGCTCATGGCCCGCTTCCAGCAGAGCCCGGATCATCGGCATGCGCAGGATAAAATCCCCCAACCCATCCGGACTGCTGATCGTTATTCTCATGCCTGTGCCTTGATGCGAAAGAGGAGAGTGCTATTGACCGATGGGGCTTGTCCAAGGCACTGGGAAAAAGCCGCACACGCGGGCCACCCCCGCCGGAACACCTGATTTCAAAAGTGAGTTGTAAGCCAAAACACTTTCCCGGCAGGAGGCAATGCGCTGCTCGAGATCCGACGTCACCATATGCGCTTGTTCGGATTGCCCGACCAAGTGTCTCAGGTGGAGAGCTGCCTCCATTACGAGTGGCGCACCATGGGCAGAAACCGGATTCACGGCGCCGCGCAGAGCAAGCGACTCCATATCATGGACTTCTGTCCATGAAATGGAGGTAGAACGGTTTTCCGCCAGAAAAAGGTGGAGATTTCTTCGCACGAGAAAATCCAGCATCAGGGTTTCCGTGACAAGTCTGCCTCTGGCTTTCACCAGCGCGTTGTATTTTCCAATTAAGAAGAGCGAAAGGCCGGCCATTCCTGCGGCAGTCGAGGCTAACAATAGTAAAAAAAGGTTTTTCACAAAACTAATGTCGTCCCCCCCGAAGAATAAGTCTTATCAGGTCGGTGATCGGTGATGAGGATGTGCCGATGCCGGGAAGCGAAAGGCCGGCCTCGACCACGCCCGCACCGTTCCGGTGCGCCCAGGCGTTATATTCCCGGATATTGTGACGGAAGTGCGGATCGGTTCGCCTTTTGGAAGCCGGCGACTCCGCATGCGAGACGTGATCAATAAACCCGAAGTGGGCCGTATAACGTCCGGACAGCACCGAAGCCCGCGTCAGCCACCAATCGACATGCGTGGCACCGCACCATAAATCGGGAATGTTTTTGGACAATTCCTCATCCCAGAAGGAATTTGGAATCAGATACATGTCCACTCCGCCGCAGATGTCCCCGGAGGGAACCTCCCGGCGGTGGAACCCTCGGACCGTCCGCCCGTCATCCAATGAAAAAGGATCGCCGGTCAGCGTCACGTCGGAGTTGCACCAGACGAAACTGGGTCCATGCGTATTTTTTCGCGCAAACCAAAGGATATCTGCAAATTTTTCCATGTGAGGTCCGGCCGGAAACAGGGAAGGTTCCAACCCCTGCCTGGTGACGCTCTCACGCAGGCGCTCCTGGGCCCCGCGCAGCCTTTCGCTCGGGCAGGGATCAATCCACTGGAATGTGATTTGCGGTTTCACGTGATTCATTGTCGGAGCGCGTGTCGCCTAGTGGGCGCTGGAGGATTCCATTGCCCTCTCCCAGAACTCTCTGTCGTGCTTACCCCAACCGTGGCACCCGAATGGCAGCTTTCCCCGCGTTCGCTCAAGGCATTGCCGGGGCTCAACCTCGAAGCCGAATTGGAAGGCTTCTTCGGCATCGGGCTTTCTAAAGTCGGGCTGGATCCGGATCACGTCCAGCGCCCAAAATCGGTCCTCGTTCTCTCCGTAATTCTCCAGTTCATCCTCAACAGTCCAAAAACTCAGATGCTGCCTGATCCGCTTTCGGATATTCGTAAGCAGACCGCGCACGAAACCAGGTCGGGGAAGATGCGATGGAGGAACCGGAAAAAAGCGGCCCCTCGGGATCCTCTTCGTGAGCACAGCCTTCGCCGTCGAAACCTTGCGCAACGAAAACCCCCCGTTGCCGACCTTCCAGGTGGCCTCGCCTCCCTCAGGATCACCGTAGTGATCGAGCCACGGTGAGCCCACGAAATCAAAGTCTTTCTCACACCAGGAGTCCAAGTCGTCTCGGAAGACAAGACAGTCCAATTGATACACCAGAATGTGGGAATACGCGCGGAAGGAGTCGTAAAAACAGGCGCTCATCAAAAGCCGGTTGTATCCGTACGGATACGTGAAAAACTTCGGGGAAAACCGGACGATTTCCTCCCCTTTCAAGAATCCCGCGGGCAGGGCCAGGCCAACAGGGACCACAAAACACCTTTTTTGTCCTCCCAGAATCGCCCGCACCTGCGACAGCGAAGTTTCCTCGTCCGCAGTGAGCGGAAGGCGGTAAACCGGTATGACAACACAGGCGGAGTGCATTTTGAAAAGCAGAATGAGCGTCCAGGCGATCTCAACGCAAACCCGCCCGCTCCGCGAGGCGGAACTTCAGCGCCACTCCAGCTTGTCGATGATGATGTCAAATTCCGCCAGCTTCGCGTGGGCGGCCTTGACGGCGCAAGCCACGGACTCCGGCGTTTTTTCTTCTGCCGAAAAGACACCCATGGAAAACCCATGGCGCTCTTTCATGCCGGGCTTCCGCCAATGAAAGAACGCCCGGACACGGAACGGGCCCAGCGCAATATTGTCAGATCCGCTCACGAGCGATCACTCGAAAACTCCGTTGTTCAAATACGGATTCAGTGGACCTTCCTCATACTGGTCGCGGGGGTAGGGAATGAAGTCGGTATGGTGAAATTGTTGGGCAACTTCATCGGCAAAAAAGGCGCCAAGGGGTGTCAACTCAATGGCGCGGTCGGTCTTCTTCAGGAGCCCGTGGGCCTCCAATTCAGCAAACTTCTTCTGAAAGACCTCATTGAGATCGAGACCCGTGAGACGGCGGTAATTCGACGGCCGCACATTCCGGTTTTTGATCGGGAGGACGATGGCCCAGCGGGCCTGGTCCTCCGGCGTGCGGATGTAGCCACGGTTGATCGGCAGGTGACCGCTTTCCACCAGGGCGTAATACTCGTCAAAGTTCTGTGTCGGCAGCGAAAACCGATCCCGCAGGCTGCTGAACGCGGTCAGGCCGATCCCGATCTGGTCAAATTGCACACAGCACTGGTTGTGGGCATAGACGGAATAATCCCCCCGGCGTCGGGAGAACACGCGTCGCAAATTCTCCGTGTAGCCGTAATGGCCGAGCATCTCAATCGCCGACTGCTTCATGATGAATTGATCCTCGTTTGGAGGATACTCCTCGGGCTTGACTTCGATGTAGTTTTTCACCGCACCCTGGTGGTCGCCATAGGCCTCGACTTTCAGGCGGTAAAGCTGGATCTCATGCACGCCGAGCTGACAAGCCTCCTCGACCACATCCAGCCAGTTTTCGAGGGTCTGGCCGAGATAACCGAAGATGAACTCGATGTTGATCTGGAATCCGGCAGCAAGGGTTTCCTTGATCGCCTGGAACGCCTCGTCCCGACCATGATGCCGCCCCATTTTTTTCAGCACGGTGGGGTTGAGCGACTGGACGCCGATCGTCAGCCTGTCCACCCCGTATTCCCTCATGATCTCAAGCCTTTTCTCGCCTTCGGGTCCAATCAGGGTGTTCGGATCAACATCAAAATTGAACTGGCGACAGATGGAAAGGTCGATCCGCTCGCAGAATCCGTCCATGAACCGTCGGAATTGATCCACCGTCAAGAATGTGGGGGTGCCCCCGCCAACCAGGACAGATCGCGCTTTGATCTTGTCAACGCCCAGCTTCTCCCGCCAGATATCCATCTCCCGCATAAATGCCTTCAGATACCTGTCCTTTTCCTCAAGCCGGGGCCCCAGAAGGACCGGGTAATGACAAAAAACACAGTGGGAATTGCAGAACGGGATGTGTGCATAGACATCCAAAACGCCATCCGGTGGAAGGGTGTATCCGTCCAAAAGCTCATCATCCGTCATCGGCGGATACATCGTGATCGGCGGATAATGGACCGAGGGATAAAAATCGCCGTCTTTTTGCAGCAATCCGAGGGACCGCAAATGCTTGAAATCGCTGATCCGACTCCGGGCCCGCTCGATTAACTGCCGGCGATCCAGAGGCCCCCTGTCCGGCATCGGTGGCGGCGGTTCGTGCGGGAGGAGAAGACGCGGGTTGATTGGCGGACGATCGATCGATGCCAGCCGGGCCCAGCCGGAAACGGGTTCTAGGATTGAGCTGCTCATAGGTTTTTTTGGTGGTTAGATTAAGGGAGCCGGGCCGAGCTTCAAACCCGCGCGACGGGCAAGATCACCCATGCGTTTCTCTCCGGGAGTGCAGCGCTCGGTGGAGTAAATCGGGAACAGTTCCCGGAAATTCTCCGGTGTCCCGTCATGGATTGTGACCGTGTTTGCACCGGCCATGAGGCCGATCAACTGGCCATCATCACGCGCCTTTTGCAGGCAGCTCGTTGTGGGAATGAGCCGACCGGGCTGCATGATCCTCATCACCGCCATCATGTTGAAGACAAGGTCCACGTCTCCCATCGCCTGATCATTGTAAAGGCATCCTTCATTCGGAATGAACACCGTGGAACTCGTCATCGCAACATCAACATCCCGAAGTAAAAGGAGGTCGTCCACAATGGCGTCGAGCGACTGTCCGGGAAGCCCGATCATGTTCCCCGTTCCCACTTTGAACCCCAGATCGATGAGGTCGTTGAGACAAGCCAGTCGCTGGTCGAGCGTGTCGGAGGGCTTCCACGCATGGTAAAGCTCGGGGCTGGAGGACTCGAACTTCAAGATGTAGCGGTCCGCTCCCGACTCCTTGAGAAACAGATACTGCTCCCGGCTCAGGTTGCCGAGGCAAAGGATGATCTCGCTGTCCGGATGCTTTGACTTGATCCCCGAAATGCATCGGGCCACATACGCGACGAAGGCCTTCGAATGGTTTTCTCCCGACTGAAAAAGAAAAACCCTCCGCCCTTTCCCATACAATAAGTCTGCCATTTCGAGAACATCAGCCTCCTTGATCACATAGCGCTTCAGATCGGCCTCTTTATACATGCTGCAATATTTGCAGCTTTGCTGGCAGACATTGGAAAGCTCGATCACGCTGCGAACTTCCACTTCCTCCGAAGGAAAGGCCGAACTCCGCGCTGCTCTTGCCATCGCAAAAAGAATCTCCTGCTCCTCTCCCCGGAGCAGGAGAGCTTCGGTAAGAGAGCCTCTGGAAAAATTTCCCATGGAAAGCTCCTCCAAGCACCCGGCATTTTTATGACCTAGATCAATCATTTTGTGATGGAATAATATTTTTCGTAAGGGCATTTTGTATCGGGGTCAACAGTTATTCGAGAAAAAGGGGATATTTTTCAGGCGGGTGCGTAGGCGAAGCAGAGAAGCACGACACCGAGAGTGGCGACCACAGCCCCGGCTATATCGCGCGCGAAGATCTTCTCCTTGAGGATGGTTGCGGCCAGAGGCAGGACGAGGATGGGTTCGAGAGAAAGGAGGCTGTTGGCCGGGGCCACATCGAGGTTTTTTACGGCGACCAGAGAAAGCCAGAATCCAGCGAAGGTGATGACGCAGACCGAAAGGATAAATGGCACCGCGAGTCCCTGCTTGGAGAACGAGGCGGCGGCGGACCCGAGCTGGCGCCTGGCTCCGAGCCAAAGCGACAGGCCGATGAAACCGGCGGACATTCTCAGAAAAGTTCCCTCCAGAGCCGAGACCTCAGAAAGAGCCCCCTTTGCCATCACCATCGAAGCCGACATGCAACCGGACGCAAGGAGGCCGTAGAGGATGCCTTTCCGCGTGGCCGCCTGGGATAATCCACGTTCCTTTGGCCAGAGGACCAGAGACACGCCGCACAGGATGAAAGCCATGCCGATCCAAGCCATGAGGGCAGGGGTTTCTCCAAGAAACAACATAGCGAGGACCGCAGTGATCACTTGGCCAACCGTGAGAAAAATGACGAGGATTTGGGGGGAGAGCTCCCTCAAGGCCGCAAAGAAAAGGACATCCGCCACGGCAATCCCCACGATTCCGCTGGCGGCAAGCAACGCAGCATCCGGAAGAGACGGGATTCTCCCGCCAGCGAGAAGAAGCCCCGCCCCTAAAAACACAACGCTCAGAGCGCACTTTCCAAAGGCCATCACAACCGGAGACAAGCTTTCTCCAAGGCGCTTGAAAAGAATTGCTCCGACCGCCCATCCGAGTGCCGAACCCAGCCCGGCCGCGATTCCCATCATTTCCCGAGTCATCATAGAAATTACCGACTATCCCTGCGGCGGACCGCCTCCGGGAGGTCCTCCGCCGGGACCGCCCTGGGAACCGCCGCCGGATCCCTGGGAAGGCTGCGAAGGGGCCTGCTGGCCGTTGTCATCCTTTTTTTTATGCTTCTTCCCCTTCTTCGGCTGGTTCTGTTCTCTCTGTTGAGCAGGTTGAGCACCGCCACGGAACAAGTTGGGTGATTGCGAGTTGACCGCACCGGAAATTGCCGCCGCCAAAAAAGGTGCCGCCGCTCTCCCGAAATCCGGATTGGACGGGCCGGGATTTCCCGCATGCCGGGGCGGGGGAGGAGCGTAGCGCGGTTGTTGAACGATATACCCGGTCGGAGGTCCGGGGTAGCGCAGCTGTGGGTTCCCGTTGTAAGGGTTCGGCCCCCTACCCGGAGGTGGTGGCACATAGCGGCCGGGACGTACGTAAAGAGCTCCTCCGGTGCCGCGCACAGACTTCACGGGCACAGACACTCCTGCGGGGATCTCGGAGAAATAACTCGGAGGCAGCTCGCACGATGCCAACAAGAGTCCCGCGCAGGAAAGACCTACCCAGTATAACGGGTCCACGGCGCGTCCTTCATTCATACAACTCCCGTCAGCGAAAGATCAATACGGCCCGGGTCCGCCAAATCCCGGTCCACCACCAGGACCTCCTGGGCCCGGTCCGCCAAATCCCGGCCCACCACCTGGACCTCCTGGGCCCGGTCCGCCAAATCCCGGCCCACCACCTGGACCTCCTGGGCCCGGTCCGGGACCTGGGCCAGGTCCCACAAGTGCTGCGGGGCCAGGTCCCACGGGGCCGGGAGGAATTACCCAAGGTTCACAGGACGTAAGAAGAACAGGAACCAAAACGGCTCCAATGAGGATAGGGACGTCAATTTTCATGAGTGGGATTTTTTCGAAATGGTGGTGCGCCCTGATCAGCATTCGCGACCTCGGTCTGGTCGGCCTGAAAGACCAACATGTATCGCTGGGGGATAAATTGTTGCGTGTCGACAAGACGGAAACCATATTTGGCGAGCTGGCCAATGATCAGTTCCTTGGCGATGTAGGGTCCGTGGTAGGGAAGGTTCGAGTCGGCAACGAGTGCATTATCCACCACGACGAAGCGACCCCCGGGTTTTAGCGCCTTTTTGATGCTGCCAAGGAATCCCGTCAACTCATCCTCTGAGGCCAGCACATACATGATGTGGTAGAGCGAGCACGTCCAAACGAGATCGACCTGCGTCTTGAGCCCAATGTTGTCAAGGGCAGATGATGAGACCTCCACGTTCTTGAGTCCGGATCGCCGGGCCAGATCCCGCAAATACTTGACGTGGACCTCGTTGATGTCGAGGGCATACACGTGGCCCTCGGCCCCGACTTGCTTCGCAAAAGCAAAGGTATAGAAGCCCGGACCGCAGCCGACGTCCGCGACGGAATCTCCTGGTTTGAGTTTGAGCGCGGCGAGAAATTTCGAAGATTGCTCCCAAGCCTCCCGTCTCGGGTTGTTGAAAAGCACATAATCCTGAAGGAAGGCTTCCCGGCGGACCGCCTCAAATGTATTTTCGTCGCCCAGCTTGCCAAGGTGGTATTTACGGAGCAGGAATTCCTGCAGAAGCTCGTAGTTGTTGCCTCCGAGGAAGGAATAGTATTCGGAGGTCAGGGGATCTGTGAGCATCGCTTGCCGTTCGGCCTCAGGAACACTGATAATATTGCTGAACCACTGGAGCGCGGTGTATTCTCCACCAAAATTCTCGTTCGGGATGAGACTCTCGTAAATGGCGGACGCCTTTTCAGCGGCCTCCTTGTCCCCGGTCCTGACAGCGTCGAGGAGGAGGCGGGCAGCCGTGATCCCGCCCTCGGTCGTGTCGAAGGAATCGATGCTGCCGAGGTGGACGAGCGATGCGCGGGAGTCCACCCAGATACCCGGCTCGCCCCTTGCAGAGAACATGAAATACGACGTCCCGAGAAGAGCCAGAATGGCGGCTCCCTTGGGGAAGTCTTTGGGTGCAAAGCGTCCCTTCATAAAAACCGGGATTTTTCAACGCATTTCCATTCAGGGCTCATTGGACGCCTTCCGTTTATTCCTTGGGACGTGCTAAATCAAACACATTTTCGGCAGATTTGCCTCGTCTTTTTCAAATATATTCCTCTAACAAGGCGGATGATGAAACTCCCGGCTTTCACCGCACTGGCTCTCTTCTGCGCTACAGTGCTCCCGAGCGCACACGTCCTCTCGCAATCCACGGCGCCGACTCCGGCCCCGAGCGGCAGCGTTTTTGTGCCGATCACCTCCAGGGCCTCGCTTATCGCGTTTCCCAATCACCAAAAGCCCATCGTTTCAAAAGCAGGCTCGAAGGCGGCGGCGGTTTTTTACGAAGCCCTCGACACGGGGGACAAGGCGAAAGCGGCGGAAGCCCACGCCCTGTTCCGCGGGCTTGTGGAGAAGGAGTCGTTTGGCAATGAATACCTCGCTTTCATTTGGTTCTGCGACTACCTGATGGCCGGGCCGGACGCGCGCAAGGCCATGCTCACCGACCCTATCACCAAGGCCTATTTCGAATTCCTGGGCGGCGACAACTTCAAGATCCTCAAAATCTATCTTCGGACGTCGTTCGGCGTCGCGGGAAAAGGGGCTGTGGCCGAGGCTGAACCTTCGCCGGGATCCGACCAGCCCGAGCCTGTTAAGAAACTGCGCGTGCTTTTTGGCTTGGAGCCTGCACGGGTTACCCCGGCCGACGAACACAAGGAGGAGAATGCCACGCCCGACCTGCCCCCGCCCCGCGAAGTGGTTGGCGGGGTCAGCGAAGAGGACGTCGCCTTCTGGCGTGATTTCATTCTTTTCAACAACCCTCTGCGCCCAGTGTGGGAAAAAACCGACGGCATCCTGAACCTCGTTCATATCCAGCCCGGCGAAACCGTGCTTGATATCGGATGCGGCCCCGGGTTCTTTTCCATGCGCTTCTCGAAAATGGTCGGCCCGGACGGAAAAATCTTTGCCATCGACACGAATGAAAAGCACCTCGAGTTTTTAGCCACCCTGATCTCCAGCACGGGCGCGAAAAATATCGAGACGGTCCGGTCGAAATTCGACGACGTTTGCGTGCCGGAGCATAGTGTGGACCGCGCGTTTATGTGCTCGCTCTACAGCGTCATCTACATCGTTTCCATGGAGCAGGTGAAAGATCGTTTCATTGCCAGCATCCGAAAGGCGCTCAAGCCGGGCGGAAAGCTGATCATTGTGGACAATAATGCGGTCGTTCCGGAAGGAGTCGTCCCCTACCATGGCTCCCGGATCGAGCCCTCCCTCGTCATCGCTCAATTGTCTCACTACGGGTTTAAGCTTGTCAACCAGCAGCAAATCATCCCCCAGCGCTATCTCCTCGAATTCGAGCGAGATGCGGCAGATTGATCCTACCCGCCGCTCACTGCGACGTGTCCATCGGCATAAACGGCATTCCTTCGACCGGGTCCCTCCGCAGAATCAGAGCTGGCCTGGGTGCTGTAGTGGACACCGTTCCAGTCAATCACGAGCCGGGCCTGCGAATTCGGGGTGTCCACCAAGGAGCCCCCCTCGATGAGTAGCTTGAGATTCCCGAGCTTGTCGCCGTCGAAGTAGTGCAGCCATTGGTAGCTCGATCCGAGTCTGGAATACTGGTTGTAGATGCTGTTCACATCGGCTGGGCATTTCAATGTTTCCTTGGTGAGCCCGTAGGGAGACAGCTTTTCGAGAAAAAGTGCTCCGTAGCCAGGATCGGCCGTGTTCGGCATGCCCGTCGGGATCTCATTCCCGTTGTCCTGCGTGCACAGCAGGGCCGCCATGCCGATCTGTCGAAGATTGCCAAGGCACTTCGCGTTCCATGACGCTTCGTAAATCCTTTGAAGATTCGGAAAAACCATGGCGATGAGCACCCCGATGATCGCCAGAGTGATGAGCATCTCCACCAGCGTGAAACCTCGCCGGAAACAGGCGGCAAAATCGGAAGCCCTATTCACTTGAGCCTTTTTTTTCAAGATAAGCATCGAAAAATTCCGATCGCTGTGTCGGGTCCATCGTTGATTCCAGGTTTTCAATATACCTCTCGGCGCTGTTCTCGCCCGAGCTTCCCGGCGGTGATCCCTCCCCACCCGATCCGCCGGGAGGCGGACCGCCGCCCGGACCACCCGGAAGCTGGATTTTCTGCGAAAAGATGGCGGCCTGCTCGGGCGGGGGTAATTCCTTAAGCGTTTCGAGAAGAGCCTCCATTTCGGCGATTTTCTCGTTCGCCTCTGCCCTGCGGTTGGCAGGCAGTTCGCCAATCCGGCTTTTCAGAAACGCGACGATCTCGTGCGGGTTGGGCGGCCCTCCGCCGTTCTGGTCGCGGGTTCCTCCAGGCGGCGGAGGCGGAGGCGGTCCTCCTCCCGGGCCGCGGGGATGGTCCGGTCCGCCGGGCCCCCCCTCACCCCGGGCGATCAGCATGGCGCACTCCTTACACTTCATGCCGGAACTCTTCGCAAGGCTGCGAAGCACGCGGTCCACAGTGCCAGAAGCTGGCGGCTTGGCGACCGGAATGGCGCCGTCACCTGAGAGCATAATGCAGAGCCCGGTATGCACGCTCGCCTGCTCCAAATAGGCGGCAATGGTGCCGTCGGTCTCCGGCTCGACAACCCACTCGTCAACTTTCGGATGGACCTTCGGTGGTCCGACCATCGGGCCCTGAAGTTGAAACCACGTGCCTTGGAACGCTCCCTTTTCCCAGGATTCCAAAGAATCGTTCAATGCCTTGGAATTCGGGGCGAACGCGTAAGCGATACGAAACTCGGCTCTGACGGCCCCTCCCAAGGCCCGGAGGGCATTCAGGACCGGAGCCCTGACCAGCTGCAATGTAACGGGGGTGGCCGGGTCGAGGTTCGACCGGATGTGTATCTTTCCCTGGTGCTCGAACGAGCGGATCACCTCCGCCAGCGGCATCCCGCTCGCGTTGATCGTGATCGTCCGGGGAGCGAGAACCCCAGAGGCGAGTATCCCCACAAGCACAAGGAGAACAAAAAAAAGAACCCAGGTGCGCCGCTGATTTGCTTTGGCTATCATAGAATTTTTCTCGTGCCTGTTATGGACTGTTGAGCTGGAGTGGGCCTGGATATGTGGAAGATGAGCGCGACCCGATGGAAGCCAGCAAGAGTGGCGGGCAACCATTCGCCGTCTCTGGCATCGTTCGGATAGGCTCTCATTTGATTTGATGATTAGCGAGCCGTGAATTTTGATGCGTTTGCATCACCGGAATGGACCGTCGGCCGCAGCCACGGGTGCTGGCTGGCAATTTGCGCGATAAGCTCTTCTTGGTTGTTTCCCACCATCGTCTCCACTCTCAGCATCGAAGAATTATGCACGCGGTAAGAGGCGAGGGGGTCTCCGCCGATCGCCACGCCACCCAGCCCGAGCTCGGCCAGCCGGCACCAAAAGAGGTAATCCTCCCAGCCTTGGATCTCCGGCTGGATGTAACCACCGACAAGCGACCAGGCCTCCTTGGAAACGCACGCCATGGCGTCGATGAAATTCCCGCCGATAAACCGGAGCGGAAGGTAGGTCTGGCTTCCCATCCACTTCTCATCATCTCCAAAATGCTGGATGACCGGGTAGACAAACGCTGCACCGCTTTTCCTGGCTGCCTCAAGGCAGACCTCGGCACAATTATTGCGCAGGGCGTTGTCCGCATCAAGCGGGAGCACCCACAGGCTCTCGGCGAATTCAAATCCGGCATTTCGCGTCGCGGCCAGCCGGCTGTTCTTCTTGTTTTTCAGCACGTGCAGGCGATTGAACCTTTCGCGGTGATCATGAGCCCACTGGAGAACGCGAGCCAGCGAGCTGTCCGTGGATGAGTCGTCCACAATCACCAGGTCCAGGACTTGGAGAGTCTGGTTTTTCACGGACTCCAGCGCCAGCTGCACGTAGTTTTCATAATTATAGACGGGCATCACAACGGTCAACGCGGCCACGTCGAGGGCATCATGGGCGAAAACAACCTCGCATTCCGGCAGAAGAGGTTGCGGCGATGGCGGAGCAGCAAGGCGGCTGGTGAACGCCGCGAAGTCTTTTGTGCCTTTGTGCAAACCGGTCAGTTGTTCCAGAAGAATACCCATTTCGTCGGAACGCCGAAGCGGGCCATATTTCCAGAGCACGGCGCGATGAGCCTCCGCCGCGACCTGTGCGCGGAGGGAGGGATCGGAGATCAACTCCCGCAATGCCTGGTGCCAGTCGGAGGCGCCTCTTGCCAAAAAGCCGGTTCGCCCGTGCACAATCGCCTCCGCGAACACCTCCGTCGGCGAGGCCACCGTCGGAACATCCACCAGGGACGCCTCAAAAAACTTCAGCTCGCTCTTTGCCTCGCAAAAGGGGTTGGCGACCTCGAGGGGAGCGAGGTTGATGTCGAATCTTGCGATCTCAGCCGGCAGGTCGGCGAGGGCAACGCTCTCTCGCCACTCGACGCGATCTTCCAGACCGGAAAAAGCAGAAAACTCAGACAAATCGACGAGCGGATGGCCCGTGGCGGCATTCCGAAACAGAACGAGTCTCGTGTCCCCGTTTTCGCGCAAGACGGACGCGAGGGGGGCGGCCATCAGGGCAAAATCCTTCTGGTGGGTCGGAGAGCCTCCTGCATAGCCCAGCCGTATCAGCCGATCGCTTTCAGCAAGGCGCTTTTTCCGCACGGCCAGACGGGACATCAGATAGGTCCGTTCGTCGAACCCGTTCGGCAAGACGACAGCCGGTTTTCCGGCCGAGCGGCTCTTGCGTGCCAGGAACTCGGTGGTGCAGAGACAGGCCTCGGACCGCCAGAACGCAGAATGAATCAGTTTGTAGTAGCCCGCAACGTCCTCCTCTGTGAGATTCTGCGTCCTGATTCCATCAATGATTTCGGTCTTGGCGATCCCCGGTTCGAACATGAGGTCGTCGATGTCGTAAATGATCCGCGCCCCAGCCTCCCGGCCCGCAATCAAGACAGCATCGAGCTCCCTGGTGAATGGGCATCTCCAGATAACGAGAACCGAACACCTTCGCACCGAGGCAAGATTTTCGGAGGCCTCCTTCGCAGAGCACTGCCAGCCCCGATACCCAGCAGCGATCGCTGCAGAAAGAGCGCGCTCCACGCGGTAAATATGCCCCGGAGTGGAGGGTTCCCCGCTGATAAACCCGACAACCCTGCCGCTCGATGCCTCCGTTTCATGGGGAAAATTCCGCAAATGCGTGGGCACCGGCAAGGGCAGGCCGGCAAAACCTTCGGTGGAGGGTGCGGCCGGAACTTCGCCTTCCGGAGACAGGGTGGGGGGCAAGACTTTTTTGCGGAAGAGTTCTGGAATTCGAGCCAATTGGTGGTGGACGCCCCTCAGAGGTGCTGTGACCTTCCAAGAGAGGCTTTTTTTCATGGTCTCAATGGCGAATTCCAGCCGCCGAACCTCTCCTTCGTGGTGCTTGCGGACCGACTCCCGCATGGCTGCCTCATGCGAGTTGGCCAGGGATTCGAAGTAAATCTTCCTCGCATGGTTGTCAGAATTCACGAGAAGTCTGTCCGTCTGAACCGTTTTTCCCATGCGTCGGTAGAACCGCCTGGCAGCGGACCTTGTGCGGTTCGACGAAGCACAGAGCTGCCTCAAGGTGCCCCCGGTGCTTTCTCCAAGACAGATGACTCCGAGACCGTTTCCGTGCAGAAACTCGAAATGACGGTATTCCTTGGCGATCTCCGCCCAAAACTTCCAGACCCCGAAATCGTCGGTCCTCACGTTTGTATCGTGCAACAGGACGACCCCGTCGTCGGTCATCTTCGGCAACCACGTTTCGAAATCCCTCCGGACCGCTTCGTAGGTATGAAAGCCATCGATGTGAAGGAGGTCGATTTCTCCAGGAGCAAAGCGCCCGCAGGCCTCGTCAAACGTTCCCGGAAAAAGCGTCGCAAACGCTTTGTAGTTTTCGTTATTGTGTCGGTTGACTTCTAGGAAAACATTGTTCTGGTAGGGTCCTGTATGGGAATCCCCCTCCCATGTATCCACTGCCCAGCATCTGCTGTTCAGATGCAGGGCCTGGATCGCCTGGCAGAAGCAAAAAAACGAAAATCCGCGGTGGGTGCCGAGTTCGACGAGCGTCCTCGGCCGCATCTGCTCGATGAGCCAGAAGGCGAACGGGGCGTGCTCGAGCCATGCGGAATCCACAAGCCATTTCGGCTGCCAAAAACTGGCTTGAGAGACATACGATCCTGGAATCTGGCCGACGGTCATTTTCCGAAGACCTCCTCCATGGACGAACAGTGGTGCAACGTGAACTCGTGCGAGGATCCGCTCTTGACACTTTCGATGAGCGCCCGCGTTTCCGCCCCCCCCCGCTCCCCGGCAACCAGCACGGCTTCGGAAAGCTTCAGAAGGTCCTGAGGGTAGCCTGTAAATCGCGCCTGGCTGCGCCGGAGCAGGCTCCGCTTTTCCTCCAGGGAAAGGGCGTTAACAAAGTCCATCTCCGCCTCAGCAGGGGTCATCGATCTCTCGCAACGGAACGAGACGGTCGAATTTTTTGCAAATGATTCGAACGAAAAACACCCCTTCGCGACAAGCCACTCCATCGAGACCGGAAGCCAGGGATACCACGAGTAAATATAATCCTGGTGGATAAGTTTCGAACCCGGGCGAAGGCTCGTGTAAAATTCGCGAATCACCCGCTGGTTGATCTCCCAGCTCCACAGAATGTCCACATAGAGCAGCTTGATGGGCCCGCCGCTCCAGTGCTCCTGCTGGATGTCGCCGGCGTGGGTTTCCACCAGGCGACTGTTCCGGCCCAGATTTTTTTTGAAAACATCGAGAAAAGAGTCGCCGGCCTTGATGCCGTGCTCCTTCAGGCTGTGGCAGACCATGTAGTCGTTGGCGACAAACAGGTCGTAGGAGTGGAGAAGTGTGCTGCCCGAGGGGGGTTCTGCACCGCCGGTGACGGCCCCTTCCAGGAGGGCGGCTGTGGAGCCGCCGAGATAGCATCCAAGCTCCACCATGACCCCATCTGCTCTGGCCAGCGAGTGCGCCAGGAAGACCGGAAGCTGGCGCTCTTCGTCACCAAGCATCGCCGGAAAGGAGCGAACGTGGCCGGAGACCCCCTGGTTGACAAAATCCCGGTTGTTCCGCGGAAAGATCATCTCGTTCTCTGGCAACGTCGGCGTCTCTCTCGCGGCGGGCGCGGGCGCAACCGGGCAGGGGAGCGGTGTCTTGACCGCCGTCGCCTGCCAGCCGGCCGCACACGCTTCCTTCGTTGCCTCAGGAAGCGTCTGGAACGCGCGCCAGAGCCTCGATTTTTCCCTTGTCTCCGGTTTCGCCCAAAGATCGGCGAGTTCCGAGATCCGGGCGTTTGAGAAGTCCTTCAGTGCCCGCTTGTCCGCCAGCGATGAAAGACCGAGCCGGAGGTCGGACGCGATCCAAGCCAGCGCGAATCCAGGATGAAAATTGTCGCTGACTTTCAGATCGACGTCGCCGAATTCCTTCAGCCACTCGGCCAGCCCGTAGCGGGTGACGTTGTAGTAGTGGTGGGGCGGCTCGTGCAGCGGCTGCAACGCAGCCGTGTGCATGAAAAAGCTCCCCCCGTCCTTGAGCACGCGCCGGACCTCGGCGGCCGCCAGTCGCGGATCACGGTAATGCTCGAACGCGTTCAGGCAAACGACCGCATCGAACGATTCATCGGCGAACGGGAGCATGTGGACGTCGCCGGCCACATCGGTATTCCGAAAAATCGAATACTCGAATTCGACAACATTCGCGGCCTTTCCGGCCGTGCCCCCGGCGCTCAAATTGAGGACCGGGCCGTCGGTGGATGCGATGATCGCGAGAGCCTCGGGAGGGAGCGCGTTGCTCGTATGCGAGGTGGGATGGACTTTTATCGCCGCCCCTTCGGGAGTGAAGACGGGAACGCCGTTCACCATCGGATACCTCCGATCCCCTTCGAGACAGCGGAGCAGGCATTCGCTCTCGATTTCAAGCCGCAAGCCGGTTTCCGGACAGCGAAGGAGTGGGATCAGTTTGAATATGTCCATAGAATCCAGTCGATTATTCACTTCGCCAGCATATCGCGCCAGCGGAAAACTTCCTCGCAGAGCCGCCGCAGGAACTTTGACGGACTCCGGAGGTCCGGCAGCAGCACCGCGTCCTGCCAGGTTTTGAAAAACGGATAAAGATACGGGAACAGGCGAGAGCGGGCGGCCCCCTCGGCTTTCATCAGGCGAAGCGAGTCTTTCAGAATCCGATGCGGGTCGAGCGTGCCGTCAAGCTGATAGGTCGACCGGCAAAGCGCGAGCAGCCGGGCCCATCGCGAGCCGTCGATGGAAATCGTCGAACACGTCGTGCGGAAGGATCTTCTGCCGTAATTCCGCTGCAATTTTTCTTCGAGGTTCCGGCGTCCCTCGACAAATGTTTCATCGAGCGTGCCCAGCGAGCGGTGGCTCCAGAGATAATCAACGACGTAGGCGGTGTAGCCGAGCCGCTCAGCCACGAGACACAGATCCGGTCCGTAAAAATGAAACCCGTCGAGGTCGGAACTCACCGTGATCCCGGTGCCATTTTTCACGATGAGAACATTCTCGTCCACGCAGACCACCCGCTCGAACGGCTTTCCCAGTGGAAATGTCCCGACGAAGGTCTCCAGCGATGCAGCCCAGCCCTGCCAACTCTCCGCCAGCGTTCCGCAGTTCCCGATGATCCCCCACATCGGGTCGTGCTCCTCCAGCTCGCGGATCCGTGTGGTCAGCTTCCCGCAAGGCTCCCGAGGAAAGGCGTCCTGGTGGACGATCAGCACATACCGTCCGTCCGCACGCCCAAGAAATTCCCGCACCGCCTCGTAGGCGGAAAATTCGTTTCCCCGGGAATTGTCGCAGACCAGAAATTCGCAGTCGGCCTCCGAGAACCCGCATTCGGCAAACGCCTTCCGCACCGCCGCATACTCGTCCCAGCGGGTGACCAGGCAGCAGATCGAAAACGTTTTTCCATAGGCACGGTCCTTGGTCAGCAATGTCGTTCCCCGTGGAATGTGTTTGGGATCGGAAGTGTCCATGTGATCAGAGCTAAAAATAGCGGTTTAGGATCGAGATCCAAGCCACGCACTGAACCCCGAGGGCTCCAATACAAAATACCGCCCGCCCCGGCAATCGCAGGCGGGCGGGTACCCGGGACAAGGTGCGTCGCCATCCTTCAAAGGCGGGGACCAGTGCGAATAAATACAGCGCGACAAGATACCTGCCATGCACCCCAAATCCAGACACATGGTAACCTGCGGCGACTGCAACCGCGCAGAGAGCCAATGCGATGAAGGTCCCGGCAAACAGCCCCATCCTCCCCGACGTTTCACGTTCCCGCCACAAGTTCAGAAAAAGCAGAACCAGCCCGATTCCCATCCCCAGGCGCAGAGATTGCACAAGCCCCTCGGGAAGCGGTGTGTCGAGCCAACCGAATTCTCCCCAGAATGAACGCACAACAAGCCAGTCCGAAGACCCGGGACCGAACCCCTCGAAGAAAGAATATAGGACTTTCAACATGTAGTTGACGATTCCTCCCGAGTCGTGAACCTCCGGGATTTGCACGGTGGGCGCAATGAGAAGAAAACCAAAGCACAGAACGAGCAGAGCCATCAAAACCGCGCGGAGGGGTCGCAGAAGCGGAGAGGATCGCAAGCCGAAACCAGCCAGGCAACCGGCCACCGAAGCCAGTGTGAAAGGCACCACAAATCCGATGGCAACAAAGACCTGCGGGTCCACCCATCGCAGCCCGGACCCCTCAAGCAGCCGGTTCACATGCCAGGTCAGAAACTCCGGGATAACCCGGGAACTCCCAGTCATTGTCCATATAACCAGCCATCCGGCGCTCATGGCTGCCAGAAAGGCCGCCACGAACCGGGCCTCCTCGCGGAATAGCTTGCTAAGTGCTTCCGCCCGCAACCCTCTCAAAAAACAACAAATGGGAAAGAGCACCATCCAAAACGCCGCGCTGAAAAGCCCGTTGTCAGACGCTCCAATGGCCATGACGACGCCCGAGCCAGCAAGGAAGCCAGCCCCCATCTGGAGCCGGCGCGAGGCCTTGCCAATATCCGCACCCCACAGCAACCCGAGCGCAACCGACTGCAAGACATAACCCCCGATGAGAAACGGATAATTCGAAACCGCAGTCCCAAAAAAAATCACCGATGGAACGAAGACGACCGGAGCTGCAAGCCACACGGACGGCAAACCGGGCTGAACCACCCAGGCAGCGAGCGTCAGAGCCAATGCAAGGCAGGCCGTGAGGTAACAAATATTGGAGATCCGAAGTTCGAGAAGGGCCCTGCCGGCCGATGTTGGCCCAAGCCATGAGCCAACAAGGGTCCAGACGATGCGCGCGACAGGCGAGCGATTGATATCATTCCGCAGCACGTGCGAGGCCCAGGCCTCGGACATCGGATGCCCGACATCCGTGGCCGCAAACTTCTCCTCCTCTCGAAATTTCATCCGCTCAAAGTGCCCCCGGTTTGCAAGCTTGAGCGCGTCGAGGGCCAGGGGGCTCAGGTCCCCTCCAGACATGGCATACGCGTAAGTCAGGAAGTGATCCGCCTCGTCCGGCGCTTGAAAGGGAGGAATAAGGATGACATAGACGAGCCCGAGTGCGAAGAGAACGCAGGAGACGCCCAGGATCAGCGCCGCACGGGCCGATTCAAACTTTAACAGAAGAAAGGTGCCGCCGATCATTGCCAGGAGAGAGGCGCTGATCGCCAGATAAACCGCAGAGGAACTTGAAGTTCCCCACATTTCTGCGAGAAGCCTGGCTCGGGAACACGAGGGTTGGCCGGTTGACGGCCCCTCCCGCCATCCATAGATGCTGGCAAATCCCAACTCCTGACCTGCGGGCTCCACAGGGCTCCAGAGGTCTCTGGAAACCGGCGCATCCCGTGACTGTTCGCTCCAGAAGGCCATGTAGGAGCTGCCACGGCTGAGAATATTCACTTCCACATCGGCACTCTCAATACTCCCCATGTTGGCCGAAAACCGCTTCCTTCGAAACTCAACCTGTTGGTTGCCGCTGAGGACCGTGCCCGGAACGACGCGAAAGTCGGCAAGTTCTGCGCCGGTCGCTGCGTCCTTGACAACCAGCTTCGCTGAAACAATTTGAATTTTGGTGCCGCAGGCCACCAGCTGAAGAAAGATTTTTGAGGCTTGGGAGGAGAGGGCCGCTGGAGATGAGCATTTGAACGTGGCGGTGTGGCGGTGGGCTCCTTCGGGGCCCTCTTCACGCCGGAGCACGAAGGGAAGTTTTTTGTGCGTCGTGGGGCCGGCCTCGAAAGGTAAGTAAAAAAATGCCTCCCCGCGCGTCCTGGCGCCGTCGCCTGAAAGCCAGAAGAGCAATAGAAAATAGCCGAAAAGCACCGCAAGGACTGCGGGCACCCAGGGCTTGGAGAGGCAATTTTCCAGGCAACCCAACCTTGGCCTCATCATTCCTTGAAACTGTAGTTGGGAATGAGCCCCCGTATCCATGCCTTCAGCTCCGCCGGGGGCGTGGAAGTCAGCGAAGCCCGGATCTCCTCGAATGAAGCATCGACATCCGGAAGCTCGTCCGCCGGAAGGATGAGTTTCCGGATCTTCGGATGGTGCGTTGGAGAGAGCACCTCGTTCCCATAAGTCACTTCCTCAAACATTTTTTCACCGGGACGCAAGCCGGTGAACCGGATTTCTATGTCCTTGTCAGGACGCAGGCCGGAAAGCTCGATGAGTTGACGGGCGACATCGACAATCCGCATCGGCTCACCCATATCCAGAACAAGGACATCCCCGCCTTCCCCTTCGGCAGCGCATTGAAGAACAAGACCCACCGCTTCGGGGATTGTCATAAAGAAGCGCGTGACGTCCGGATGGGTCACCGTCACCGGTCCGCCCGCTGCGATCTGCTTTTGAAAGATCGGAATCACGCTGCCCGAGGAACCCAGAACGTTTCCGAAGCGGACCGTGAGGAACTTGGTCCGGCACCCGGGGCTGCGCTGGAGGCGCTGGAGGGTAATCTCTGCAAGCCGCTTCGTGGCACCCATGACATTTGTCGGGTGCACGGCCTTGTCGCTGGAGATGAGCACAAATTTCTCGACCCCGTGGTGCATGGCCAGTTGGGCGACTGTCCTCGTCCCGAGAAGGTTGTTGTGGATTGCCTCGGCCGGGTGCGATTCCATCATCGGCACATGCTTGTGGGCGGCGGCATGAAAAATCACCGAGGGGTGATGAGCACGGATCACATCGCCGACCCTCTCGCTGTCGTTGATGTCGGCAGGAAAAGCCGTGATCACATCGGGGGAATGCAGCTTGAGCAGCTCCTGCTCGATTTGAAAGAGGGCCGCTTCCGAGCGTTCGAGAAGAATGACCTGCGCGGGTTCGAAGGATGCCACCTGGCGGCACAGCTCGCTGCCGATGCTGCCCCCGGCTCCCGTGACCAAAACAACCCGGCCTTTTACCATCTGCCGGATATTTTCCGCATTGAGATTCACCGCATCCCTTCCCAGCAGATCCTCGATCTGGACATGCCGGAGACTCAGAACGGAGGCGCCGGACTTCAGCGAAAGGGCAAAGGGCGGCAGGATGTCATGCTCAAGATCGTTCGCATTCAGGAGGGCGACGATCTCGCGGATTTTTTCGGCCGGGGCATTCGGCATGGCGATGATCGCCTTGCCGATCTGCACATCACGCTTCACACGCGCTATGTCATCCGGCCTCCCCACAACGGGCACCCCATGCAGAAGCGTTCCACGTTTGCGCGGGTCGTCGTCCAGATAGCACAGGACCTTCATGTTCAGGCCGGGCCGCGCGCGAATCTCGCTGTGCAGCCTTGCCCCGCTGTTCCCCGCCCCGATGATCGCGACCCGCTTCATGTGGGCATTGTGATTCCCCTCTTCCGAGAGCTTCTCGCGAATGACCCGAAAACCCGTGCGCAGAGCGGCGATGACAGTGAAACACAGGATGGCGTCGAGGATTATGATGCTCCGGGGAGGAATGAAGTCCACATACGGCGTGTAACGAAGGGCTAGCAAAAGGCACGCTGGAACGGCCACCGCAAAGAAGAGACGCTTCAGATCGGGGAGACTGAAATATGTCAAAAGACTGCGAAATTGCCCGAAAAAAAACAGGACCGCCAACTGGAGCGGAAGAACAATGGCGAGCAGCTTCGGCCATCTTGCGAACTGGTCCGCGGGGACATCGAAATCAAACCGGACCAGGTAGCTGAGTAGGAGGGAACCCGTGATGATGGCCGCGTATATGAAAAAGAGCATCGCAGCCCGCGCAGTGGGAGTTAGGGATGTCAATCTGTCAGTCAATTTTGCCATGAATGTTTGATTGCGCAATGTCATCTTGCCACCGTGCGCCGGAGCCCTTCGTCCACGCCGATGAGCGGCTTCCAGCCAACCCGCTCGAATGTCCTCGAGGAATCCACAAACAGGTTGCCGCACAATTTTCGGAAAACATCCATCCCAAACAGGAAGTCCATCGAGAGCAGAAGCGACTTGGGGAAAGGAATCAACCGGCAGGGCGACTGCGTGACTTTGGCAATCCTCCGGATGAGCTCCGGCGTGGATAAATCCTCTCCGTCGCTGATCAGCAGGGGCAAGCCGACCGCTCCCGGTGCATGGATGCAATTCAAAATCAGAGAAACCAGATTGTCTATGCTGACAAGGCTTCGCTTGTTGCGGATCGACCTCAAAGGAATCGGAATGCCGGACTCGACCCAGCGGATCAGGCGAAACATGTTCGCGACATTGCGGGGGCCATACACGAGGGGCGGGCGGATGATGACCAGCTCGATGTCCGACTGGTCGAGTTCCTCGCGCAAGACTAGCTCGGCCATGAGCTTGCTGCGCCCGTAGTCGGTATCTGGAAACGGGACGGTGGATTCGCTGATGGCAGCCGGGCTGTGGCTGGCGACAGCCCCGATGCTGCTGACGAAGATCATTCTCCGAACTCCAATCCGGCGCGCTTCGGTAGCCAGCAGACGGGCATTCGTGATATTGGCGGTCTCAAGCGCCAGGGCGATATCAGACTTTTTGATCATCCCAATCATCCCAATCCCCTCGGCCTTCCAATGGAAGTGAGCCAGCCCCGCAAGATGAACAATCGTGTCGATGCCGTCCGCCGTCCCGCGCCAGTCGCAAAGCATTCCGCTGCTGGGCAGCGTGACCCATTCCACCCCGGAGAGTTCGCCCGGCCGGCGGCTGGCTGCCCGCACGGCATATTCGGACGCCCGCAATGCTGGGATCAAGGCCGAGGCGATGAAGCCGGTGGCACCGGTGACGAGAATTTTTGTGGATGGCACGATGAGAGGATCAGCGTTGGATAGGATCCACCTTTGCTCAGAGCGGGAGCCCTTTTTTCAGCCGGAGCCTTTCGGCAATTTTCACGACGATCATAAATTCATAAAAAGCGTAAAGGAGGCAAAACACGAGCGATTCTTTTCCCTCCAGCCAGCCTCCGCGCAGGAAATACATGTGGACGAAACGGGCTGGCGGCCTCAGAGGCCAGAAACGCGCCGCAGCGAGCCGCAGGCGGAGTTTTCGGGAGGTGGCCAGTGACGCCGCATTGCCAGATTCGAGAAACTCCACAACTCTCTGCGCATCCCAGTCGGAATACCGTTCGTGGCGGGCCAGCCAGTCGGAGAATCCCTTGGAATTGGCATGGTGCTCGTACGGAACAGGGATTTTTCCAATTTTTCCGCCGCCGCTGAAATGTTCCCAGACCCCTCCCTCAAACCGGATGCTGCCGACGCGCACCAGGCGGGGATGCCAGTTCGGGAAGCCCTGTGTCCGCTTGAGCCAACGCCCCCAAAAGAGATAGCGGGGAGTCATTTCGTAAGCTTCAAAGCCCGCTTCAGGAGCAACCGCCCTGAGGATTTCGGGAACGAGGTCGGCGGGGACCGTCTCATCGGCATCGAGAAAAAGCACCCAGTCGCCGCGCGAAAAACCACAGTTTTCAAGGCACCAGTTCCGTTGCCTGCTAATGAGAAACTCCCCCTCCTGCCGACGAGTAAAGACCTCAGCCCCCAAAGCGGCGGCCGCTTCCGGCGTCCCGTCGGTACTTCCAGAATCTACCACGCAAATGCTTTTGCACCAGCGAAGCGAATCGACGCATCTCGCCATGTTGGGACGCTCATTGAGCGTCAGGATCACCGCATGGATAGTGCCCCTCATGGCGTCATTTTTCAGCAGCCAGCCAATTTTTGTGTCATTGTCGCCTCAAACAACTCGGCGACTTTGTCAGACCCCAGTAGATTTCGCGTCCTTTCCGAGCGACGCAGCCGTAGGCCTTCGGCGTCCCGACCGTCTTGGACGAGGCGGCGGATTTCGCGGCTCCAAATACCAGCCTTCCGGGGCAGACCTGGCTCGTCCAGCCACGGGGCAGCTCCCACCGCATCGGAAACCAAAGCCCGGCATCCGCAGGCGGCGGCTTCCACAGCGACATTCCCAAAGTTTTCGTGGAGGCTTGGCATGAGCAGGCAGTCGCTGCCTGCATAGGCGGCCCGGACATCCAGCGGGGGCACCGCATCCAGCCAGACGGCCCGCTCCTCGAGTCCGAGCGTCCGGAGGCGCGCCTGCAATCCAGAGCGAACGCCATCGCGGTCGTCGCCAATGACGACCCACTTCCAGTTCCCTTCCACTTTTGAAATGGCCTCCGGCAGCAGTTCCAGTCCTTTCTTATGGTGCAGGCGCCCGCAGCTCAGTAGAACAAATTCCGTTTCCCCAAGCCCCAACCGGCTCCGCCAAGCATGCCCTTCGTCGGGGATCTGCAACCAAAGATCCGTGTCCAAAGGATTGGGAATCACCCGGACATTTTTTACCCATCCCAGGTGTTTCAACTCTTCTTCCTCCATCGGGGCGGTTGCATGAATCCATGCCGCATGGGAAAGATGCCCCTTCTCCCGGAGGGCATAATATCCCATCTTCAGTAGGCGATTTCTGGTCCAAGCATAGGCTCCAAGCGCTCCGTGCGGGGAAAGTCCGTAAGGAACTTTCACCTCTCTGGCTACGCGCGTCGCCACGTTGCCGGTGGGCTGCCAAACCCCGGCGATATGGACGATATCCGCACGGGCAAAATGCTCCCGGCAGGCAGCTTCATATCCCCGGCTCCCGATTCGGCCGCTCTTCCCGAGAATCTCTCCCGCCACCCGGATAACCCGAACCCCCTGAAGTTCTTCCTCAGGCAGGCGGTCACCGCCCGGGCGCGTTGTCACGACAGTCACCCGGTGCCCTCGCCGTGCGAGCGCGGAGAAAAGCTGCACGGCCCATGTCACGACCCCACCCCATTCCCAGTCGGGTGCATACAGCGGTGTGGCGAGAACGACTCTCATTCGGCCACCGGCGCAAAGCACTTTTCCATCACGTCGGTCAGGCGATGGATGACCGCCTCCTGGGTGAAGATCTTCCGGTATCTTTCCCATCCTGCCGCTCCCAGGCGTCGACGCAAGCAGTCGTCTTCCAGCAACCGGGCAATGGCATTTCCTATCTCTTGAGGAGAATCTGCATCGACCGCATATCCTGTCACACCATCCTCAACGACCTCCCTGGAGGCATCCTGATTCCCGCAGACGCAGGCCAATCCGCGAGCCATGGCTTCGACAAAAACCAACCCGAAACCCTCCTGCTTCGAGGGCATGGCAAAAACATCCGTTTGGGCATAAACACGGGCCAGTTCGTCATCCGGGATTCTTCCCAAAAAGCAAACCTTCGCTTCAGGTGCTCGTGTTGCTGCGAATTGCTCCAGATCGGCACGGTCATCTCCGTCTCCGACGATCTCCAGTGTCGCGCCGGGGACTCGTTTTGCGACATGTCGCATCGCCAAAATCAGCTCGCGAACATTCTTTGTCACGCAATGTTTGGTTAACCGCGTCACCAGCAAAACGCGACCGGTCGAATTCCGCGGAGCATCGAATTCCGGCGGAGGAACCCCGCCGCCCATCAGCCCGAGCGGCAACACCTCCGATGGCACGTCGCGAAGATCCGGATTGTTTTTCAAACACTCGGTTAATGTAAAATCGGAGATGGAGATGAGGCGGTTCATGCCGCGAATTCCCCAGCGGGTTCGCGCTCTGAGGCGGCCCCAGACATCGACTCCGTAGAAGTAAACGACCGTTGGGCATCCCGCGCGACGGGACAGCAGACGGGCCACCGGAGTCAGGCCGGCATGCATGCAAACCACGGCCCCGACGTCCCCGGCCGGAACCATCAGCGCCTGAAGCATCATGTGCGGGTAATTTCGGCCGAAACAGCGTCCTCTGGGCTGTTTGCCGGTCTCGTTGGCCGACCAGACTTCCAAGAGGAATCCAAGGCCCTCGGCGATTTTGCCGACCATCTCCGAAACGCGCCCAATCCCATTGAGCCGCCCGTCGAAGTATTCCGGGCAAAGCAGAATACACCGGCGGCCTGGTTTGCGCGTCGTAACCGAAGGAATGTTTTGCATCATTTTGAGTCAGGCTGCTGCCGCACGCACTGGAGATAGCCAAGATTCCCATGCGGTTGTTGCGAGACTTGAAACCCATGGCCCCGAAGGATCTCACCCAGCCCGGAACCCTGCGCCCAAGAGCCGTGATACTCCAGACTGATGCGTTTTACCCGGCGCAGCCAGGTTGCCTCCGGAGTTATCAGAGTGTATTCTCCGCCCTCAATGTCGCACTTCAAAAAGTCACACGCTCCAACCTCCGCCATGTAGGATTCCGGCGAAAACCGCACGACATTTCGATCTCCGGCGGCCAACTCCCGGATGAAGTCGGTCTCCTCTCCCGCATAGGCGTTGTGAAGTGAGGCTCGCGCCGAGAATCCGGCGCTCTCGATATTTGACCTCGCTGCCGCAATAAGCTTTGACTGGACCTCCACTGCGACCACGCGTGAATTCGGCGCGTTGGCCAGACAAAAAACAGTGAAGACCCCGCAGTTGGATCCCAGGTCCAGAATCGTCCGGCAGTCCCGGAGATCCATCGCGCGCACGTAACACTCACCACCGACAATTTCACGAACGAGGCCGAGCGGACATTGCCCGAGGGAAAACACTCGTCCCCCCGTCCGTAACCGGACGCCATCCCCCCACGCTTCATCGACAATTCCGAGGCTTCCGGACCGCACGACTTTCGGTGAAAGCACCATCAAAAGCCAAAGCCATTTGAAAAAGGAGCGCGGCTCGAGGACAAAGGACAGATTGCGGGCCTCTGTCGCCAGCTTGAGAAGTTTCGTCATTTTACTTGGGGCCTCCCGGCGATACATCCGGGTAGGCAACGCCTGCGGAGAAATACTCAGGGTGGCTTTTCTGGATTACGTCTGCCACGATCTCATGTCCGGCGGCCGTAAAATGGATGTCTTTATTAAAAAACAGTTTTCCGGGGCCGATTATTTTTCGTGTTTTCAGGAACGGCTCATCCAGGTCCAGGTAGTCCACTCCGTTCTCGCGGCACCACGCGGCAACTCGTGAGATGAACGGGCGCGGCCCATCGCTCGGATCACCCAAAATATCAGCCCGGCGGGAGGGGACAGCCAGGATCGTGAACTGCGCCCCAGTCTCCTCGACGTCCTTTTTAAGGCCGAGGATCATCCGGGAAGTTAAAGGGGAAATGTCCGGGCTCACTTCTTGATATTGCCCTGCGTTGGCAACTCTTGGATCGTTTTTCGCGTTGATGCCGGCCCGGATTTTGATGAACGCGAACCGGAGTGTGCGAAAAAGAGAACTCCTCCTGAGCAGAGCCGATAAGGGTGGCTCGGGAGACCCTGTTATTTTCTGTGGAAACCCATCAGGGCCGAACTCGGCTTTCGTGGCATAGACGGCGTCGTCGTTCACATCGTTCTCATAGAGCAAAAGGAAGACATGAACAGGATGGGTTGCCTGAATCTGATTCCTCCAGAGCGGCACATAAATCATCGGGCTGTAACTGGAGACTCCCCAGTTTGAAAAATGCACGTCTGGAGCTGCTTGGGCGTTGAGGCGACCAGCAAAGCTTGCCGCATAGGCCACCTGGCAGGACTCAACAAATGAATCCCCAACGAGAGCCACCTCGCGCGGGAAGCGGGACGGATCGTTCGTCAACGGCTTTTCGGGATCAGCGACAAGACCCCGCGAATCCCAATAGATGGTGAATGGTTGGAACTGGTCGTCCGGGCTGTACGCCTTGAACGTAAAATCACGCAGATGGACATGGTCGAGGACAGGGTCAGGGACCACGGGAGCCGATGCGGGTGGAGGTCCGAGAAAACGCAGCCCGATCTCCAGCGTGGCAAGCGTTAAAACCACACTCGTGGACACCAGAAGCAATTTTGTAAGAGACTCCTTCACCTGTCGCGGGGGTTATTCAACCCGAAAAGGGATCCTCCTGTAATGGAAAACGGAAGGCGTTTCTTTAGAGAGGCTTTCGGATTCCAGATTGTACCTCCGCTGTTCCGTCTGCGCCCATTCATGAGGCGGCCGGATTTCCCTGCTCGGCGCTGATCAATCGCTCGATAATCCCGCTAAAATCGACGGCGGCTTTCCAGCCGAGGAGGCAGCGTGACTTTTCGGGATCGCCGACGCTGTAGGCGATGTCTGTGGGCCGCAGAAGGGAGGGGTCGGAATCCACATGTTCAGCTGCTCTCAGGCCAAGGCGACCGAAGACTTCCTCGACGAACTCCCTGAGCGAATGCATCCGTCCGGTGGCGATGACGAAGTCCTCGGGTGTCGGGTGCTGGAGGATACGCCACATGGCATCCACGTATTCCGGCGCCCACCCCCAATCGCGGTGGATGTCGAGGTTGCCGAGCTTAAGCCGCTCTCCGGACCCCGTGGCGATACGCACGGCTGCGGAAACGATTTTGCGTGTCACAAACCGCCGGGGGCGCAGCGGGGACTCGTGGTTGAAGAGGATGCCCGTCGAGGCGAAGAGACCATAGGCCTCACGATAGTTGGCAACGGCATAGTGTGCAGCGGCCTTCGCTGTGGCATAGGGACTGCGCGGGTGGAAGTGGCTCTTCTCGCTTGCGGGTTGCAAGGAGTTCCCAAAAACCTCACTCGAACCCGCGTTGTAGAATTTGACCGGATACTTCAAGAGCCGGATGCACTCGAGGATGTTGATCGTGCCAACGGAGATGCTCTCAAAGGTCTCGACCGGATAGGAAAACGAAAGCCCGACGGACGTCTGCCCCCCCAAGTTGTAAATCTCGTCAGGTTGGATTGCCTGCAATACGGCGAGAACACTTCGAAAATCCCCCGAGGAGAGCGAGTGGAAAGACACCTGTTCGCGGATGCCCAGCGCCAGGAGATTACGAAACGACGAACTCTCGTGATCGCGGGATGTTCCGTGGACCTCGTAGCCCTTTCTCAGCAGGAACCCGGCAATGTAGGCTCCGTCCTGACCGGAGACACCGATGATGAGCGCCTTCTTCATTCCTCCCTGGGTTTCAATTGGTGCGCCGTCTTAATACTGCCGCTCGTAATCTTCCGGATTTTTCTCCCTATCGAGCGGAACCCAATAGGAATCAAGCGCTCGTCGTTTGATGCGAAGCGGATCGTGGCCGAACACGCGCATAACCGTTCCGATGGGGAAAAAGACGAGGAAGTAGAAGGCCCCGAACATGAGCGGAAACATGATTTTGTGCATCACCACGGCGAGCCCCATCCACGCCCAGTAGAGAGGAACGACGACTCGCCAGCCAAGGATCGCCGGAACCCCGATCAAGACGGCCCCGCCCATCAGCCACATCCCAGCATCGAAATTTCTGTGCAGCAGCCACGCAAACGGCCAGAACGCCTTGAGGAGCCCGATCAGGCCGAATCCAATGAGGATCACCCAGCCGAACCCGCGCAGATCTTTTGCAGATGGATTCCAACGGATATCAATCATCAGAAAAGCGTGTAGATGAACGGTGCCGCGGCGGGGCTGATGGTGGCCAGGGCAATCAGGGCGGCGAAAATGATGGCGATTACCAGAATGGGAATGAGCCAGTAGGCCTTGTGCTTGGTCAGGAACCCGACGAGCTCGGAGATGATGTTGTTTCTTTTGGCCATGGAGTTTGTATGGGTGTTAAATTGTATGGTCAGTCAAGGTGAAAGCAGGCCTTGTACTCATCGGCACCCGGCATATGCGGTTGATCTTCCTTGAGGAAAATCCTGTTCTCGATGACCAGCGCGTCCATGTCGGTGAACATGAAACACCTGTAGGCATCGGCCGGCGTTCCGACGATTGGCTCCCCGCGGATGTTGAAACTGGTGTTGACCAGGACACCATACCCGGTCAGCGCCTGGAAGGACTTGATCAGATGGTAAAACCGCGGGTTGCGGTCCTCGTCCACCGTCTGAACACGGGCCGAGTAGTCGATGTGCGTCACGGAGGGGATGTCGGAGCGGATGTCGTTCAACTGCTCGATCCCGAACTTTGCGCCTTCCCCTTCCGGGCGCTGATTCCTGCGTTCTTTTTTCACCGGCGCGACCAGCAGCATGTAGGGGCTGTCGGCATCAAGTTCGAAATACTCGGACACGCATTCGCGGAGCACCGCCGGCGCAAATGGACGGAAAGACTCGCGAAACTTGATCTTGAGGTTGAGGATCGCCTGCATCTTCGTATTCCGGGGGTCTCCGAGAATGCTCCGGCCCCCGAGCGCCCTCGGCCCGAATTCGGCGCGTCCCTGAAACATCCCGACAACCTTGCCGTCGGCCAGCAAACCGGCCACGAGAGCGCAGAGTTCGGACTCGCTCTCGCACAGCCGCGATTTTGAGGGGTGCTTCTCCAGGTCGGCAACGATCTCTTCATCAGAGAACCTTGGCCCGAGAAAGGAGCCCTTCATGGTGTCGCTGCCACTTGACTTCCTCTCGTTGCCGGCGATTTGATGCCATCCGAACAGCGCAGCTCCGAGCGCCCCGCCGGCGTCACCCGCGGCGGGCTGAATCCAGATCGACTCGAATGGCCCTTCGCGGAGAAGGCGGCCATTTGCCACACAGTTCAGCGCCACCCCGCCAGCGAGACAAAGGTTTTTCATTCCGGTCTGGGCATGCACATGGCGGCCGCAGCGCAGCATCACCTCTTCGGCTACCGCCTGAATGCTTGCGGCGAGATCCATCTCACGCTGGGTCAGCCGGCTCTCCTGCGTGCGGGGCAGTCCGCCGAACAACCTGTGGAACTTCCCGTTTGTCATTGTCAGGCCCTGGCAATAGTTGAAGTAGCTCTGGTCGAGCCAGAAGGAGCCGTCCTCCTTCAAATCGAGGAGATGGTCGTAGATCAGTTTCGTATACTTCGGCGTTCCATACGGAGCGAGTCCCATGACCTTGTATTCGCCTGAGTTGACTTTGAACCCGGTGTAATAAGTGAATGCGCTGTAGAGCAGACCGATGGAGTGGGGGAAACGGATCTCGTTTTTTAGCGAAATGAGGTTTCCTTTTCCCTCGCCCCACGTCGCAGTGCTCCATTCGCCCACCCCATCGAGAGTCAGAATCGCTGCTTCCGGATAAGGGGACGGGAAAAATGCGCTCGCTGCGTGGCTCTCATGGTGCGAGACGAAGTAAATCGGGCCGTGGAAATTGTTGTGAAAGCCATTGTCGATTTCCCTGGGCAGGAAAAGTTTCTGCTTCAGCCAAAGCGGCATGGCGAGAAAGAACGACCTCAGTCCCTGCGGGGCAAAAGCCAGATACGTCTCTAGAAGGCGGGCAAACTTCAGGACCGGCTTGTCGTAGAACACAACCGCGTCCAGTGTAGACGCAGTCAGTCCCGCCTCCCGAAGGCAGAATTCAATGGCATTGGAGGGGAATCGGAAGTCATGCTTGACGCGCGTGAATCTCTCCTCTTGCGCTGCCGCAACAATCTTTCCATCAACCACTAACGCGGCAGCACTGTCGTGATAAAATGCGGAAAGACCGAGTATAGACTTCATGGAAAAGAGTGCAGACTTATCTGCCAGCCCCAAGGGTTAATCAAGGGTAAAGTTTTTTTGCTCCTGCCGGCAACATTTCAGGTCAAAATTCTCCATGGAACGCAGCAACTCTGCAGGGCATGACCAAAAGGTCCATGGCTACCGTCAGACCCGCAGCGCGGCCACGCGTTCAAAACCATCCAGAGCAAATTGAAGTGTGTATGAACGCACGTATGCAGAACGCGCATTTTCACCCATCCTTACGGCCGAGTCCGGGTCCCGGGACAGAGATCGGATGGCGTTGGCCAGTGCTTCGGCGTCACCAGGGGAAACCCGAAGGCCACAGCTCTCCTCGCGAATGACCCGCGCTGCTTCGGAATTCTCTGGAACAGCTCCTACGACGCAACGGCCTGAGGCGAGAATCCCGTAGAGTTTGCAGGGAACCGCGATCCCTTCAAGGCCTTCGCGCTGCGAAATCAACGCCACATGGCAGGCCGACAGCGAATCGGCAAGGCTCGTCTTCGGAAGAAAAGGAAGCCAGATCATGTTTTTCAGCCCTTCCTTCTCTGCCAGCGACTCAGCAGCGGCACGGCGCATTCCCGATCCGATCATGAGAAAGCGGATCTGGCTCTCATTCTTTAGCAGCGCGGCCGCCCGAACGATTTGCTCGATATCGTGCCAGAGCCCCATGTTTCCCGAGTATTGGACCACAAAGCATTTCTCAAGCCGTTGTCGGCGAACCAGCGCGGAGGCCTTAAATGCGACTGGCTCAGCAACCTCAACTGGACTCCAATGCGGCACGACAACCACATTACCAGAGGGCAGCGCGTAGGAAGAAAGCAGCCGTTCCCGCATGTCCCGCCCGAGAACCAATGTAAATTCCGAACCGGCAAAAGCAAACCGGTTGAGCCGCCTCCACACCCGGGCGACGATGCCATCGGTCAAGTTGCCCACCTCAACCAGGCCCTCCGGGTAGAGATCCTGCACCTCGATTGCATAGCGGCCGTTCCGGAGTTTCCGGACCAGCGAAGCAACGATGGGAAGAAACGGCGGATTGGTGACGATGAGTGCGAGGCGCTGCGGTTCCCGTAACAACTCCCGTGTGGCCCCGGCGAGATAGGCCGCATAGTGGGCTGCACGGCGGGCCAGGGAACGCTTGAAATCCAACCGCAAACCCACACGGCGAATCTCAACCCCCCTCCAGGTTTCGCGCGACGGGGCAGGGACACTTTCCTGCCTCGGAGGAAAACCGCAGACGACCCGGATCTGCCACCCTCTTGCAGCAAGGGCGGCCGTCCAATCGGCAAAAAGTTGGGAGGTTGATTGTTCGTCAGGATAAAAAACCTGACAGAACAAGGTCAACTGCTTGGTGTTCCCACCGGCCCGAACAATGCTCAATGCGAAACCCCCTCGCTGCGGAGAGCTTTTAGAAATGTCATGGCAAGAATCTTGAAATCAAAAGCCATCGACATGCGCTTCATATATTCTGCGTCAAAGCCAACCTTGACCGGGATCGGCAGCTCATCGCGCCCGTTGATCTGGGCCCAGCCCGTCAAGCCAGGCAGCAGGGCGTCTACTCCTGCACTGGTGCGAAGCGCTATTAAATCCTGCTGATTGAAAAGCGCTGGGCGTGGACCCACGAAGCTCATGTCTCCTTTCAGGATGCTCCAGAGCTGCGGCAACTCATCCAGACTCGTCTTGCGCAAAAATTTTCCGACCGGGGTGATGAAGGCCTCCGCCGAAGTCAGCAGGTGGGTTGCCACCTGCGGAGTATCAGTCCGCATCGTTCGAAATTTTGGCATCAAAAAAAGAATGTTCCGGCGTCCGACGCGCTTCGACCAGTGAAGCGCGGGACCCGGCGAGGTCAGGCGGACGCTCAAGACCAGAAGAATCAGCACCGGCATCAGGGCCAGGAGGAGCACACTCGAAAGGGCTGCGTCAAAAAGGCGTTTCATGGCGAATATTCCTTACCGGGACAGAAGTCCCAAGACTCTTCTTTTCACATCGCCATCAAGGGTTTTCCATTGGAAAAATGCAGCTAGAAGAATGCTGAAAACGGCAGCCCCCACACCCCAGCGGGTATAGGAAGGAAATTGCGCACACACGAAAAGCCCGACCCCCATCGCCCCGATTTGGGAGAGGGAGAGAAGGACCGGAATCATTGGGATCCCTCCGCCCATTTCCCTGATGCAGCGGCGCGCCGAAAAATAGTAGATCGCCGCAGCCAACGCCTCCCCGGCCAGGAGACTCATTCCGGCCATCGCGATCCCGCCCTGCTTTAATAGAACCCAGGCAAGCGAGAGTGTGACAAGGGCGCGGAGAAGAACTGCGATCGTCTGGGGCGGAAGAAGGTTCACCCCGTGTAAATACGTTTGAAGAGGCGTGCCCCACTGACGAAAACAAACCGCCAACACGACAAAGGAAAACAGGATCGGATCGAAGGGCAGGGCTTTGCGCGTCCAAAAGGTGTAGAGCGGTTCAAGGACCGGGGCTCCGGCGCTGAACCCCAGGCAGACGAGGGTCCCCGCAGCCAACCAGACAAAACCGAATACGGCTGCCAGCTTCTCAGGCTCGCGACGGAAATGATAGCGGACCACATCCGGCATCACCGGATACAAAATCACCGACACCCCCTGGAGAGCCGTATTTGCAACGGTGCGGATGGTTGTAAAAACCGCCACTTCAACCGGGGCCAGCATTCCCATGACCAGAAGAACAAGTCCACTCGATGTCATCTGCTCCAGCAGGCCGTTCACTGTGAGAACAAGCGAAGCCCGGAAGTTCTTCCAGGCCAACCTCACGTCCCCGCCTTTCCACCAGGGATAGAGCTCCGGCCACAGCCGTCGCACGTCCCAGAACATATACAGGTTGCAAAGCCCCCATGCCCCAATTTGAGCCAGCATCGCACCGGCGATCGAAGCGCCCAAAGCGGCCGCCCCCACCAAGGCTAAAAAGCCTGCGAGGTAGTAGAAGATGGCGATCACCTGAGCGCGGGCGAAAAGCCCGGCAGGCTGGTAAAGCCTCGCCAAGACCCCTCCCACGGATCCTTGGGCCACCCAGAAAAAGAGGTAGCCAAAAAACGCGATCCGGAAAGCCTCCCTGTCAGCCCCCACCGGAGCCGGTCCGCTCAGCCATTCGATCCGCCCGAAAAAAAACAGAACGACGCCAGCCAGAAGCTCGACCAATGCGATGGCAAATGCGCACAGAACGCCGGAGGCAAAGACGGATTTCAGGAGCTGCCTGTCTTCGACCCAATACCGGTTGAAGAGGTTGCCGACAAAACTCTGGTGGCCGATATCGAGCCTCGTCACCAGAGAAGTCGCCGCGACAACAGCCATCCACATTCCAAACTCGCCAGGGCTCCAGAAATGCAGCAGAACAGGAACCTGAACGAGCGTCTGAATCATCGACAGGGCGAAGGAGACGCCCGCCAAAATGGATCCCGCCGCCACCCGCCGCTCGACTGGAACAGAAGTCCGGCTCAACGCGGTTGGGAGTCGTTTGCTGGCCGTGCCGAATAAATCATCTGGTGACCAAAAAGCCCCGGGAACTTGGCGGATGCCCAGGCATCAACCGGTCGGGTTATCGCCTTGGAAAAAAGCTGCCGCCGGAATGGAATCGGGAACGACCCCTCCGCTTCCGCGCTCACAACCTCAAACCCGTTGCGAGCCAGGAGATGTTGTGCGCTCTGAAACGTATACCAACGGAAATGTGTGTTGTCCATGAGGCCGGACTCCTCGTATTCGAGGCGGCCCGTTAGGATGCGCCACCGGTTCTTGTAAAAAAGCATGTTCGGGAGGCCCACGACAAGAAGTCCTCCCGGGGCGAGACGGTCACGGATATCGTGTAAAAGCCTCTCCGGCCAGCAGATATGTTCGAGCACATGCGAACACAGAACGCAATCATAGCGGCCGGAAAGCTCCGCAGGCAGGCCTTTCTCCAAATTGTGAATCACCACGCGGCGACAGAATGGCGCGGCTTCATCACGCTCGGTCGGGCTCAGGGTCACCCCATCCACAACGATCCCCGAATCCTTCAGAATTCTCGCATTGTCTCCTGCCCCGCAACCCACATCCAGAAGAGTGCGCACCGATGCCGGAACAAGCCGAAGGACGCTGGTGTTGCCGGCGTTCTTGTAGGATTTTTTGTCAACAGCTTCCATCGTGATTAAATCTCATGGCTTGAGCTGATAATACCATCGCCCGTATAATTCGCGTATCGCGATTTCTGATGCTGCCAGAGCAGCGGAATTTGGCACAAGATCCATGAAACCGACGCGCCATGAGGGAGATCTCTTGAAGTCCACAGGAAATGGGATGACTTCCATGCCGGCCTTTTCAAAGAGCCGCCTGGCACGCGGCATGTGGAAAGCCGAAGTCACGAGTAAAATCCGTGGCAGGCGGGCAGGTGGATGTCCGTCTTTTTGGAGACGTTCGCCAAGAACTTGTGCGACGCCCATTGCCTCTTCTGCGGTGTTGGAGACTTTCCGGGTCGTCAGCATCGCCTGCGTTGGAATACCAAGCACCCCTGCCTGCTCGATCAGGACCTCTCCTTCGGGTCGCGCCGCAGCATCCCAGGGGAGCCATCCCCCCGTAAAAATCAGTAAGGGGGCCTTTCCCGCATAAAACAACTGCACGCCACCCAAAAAGCGATCCGGATCCATCCATTCAACGACCTTGCCCTTGCCCTGCTCCCTGACGCCGGCACCGCTCAGAACAACAATGGCATCCGCCATCTGGGCCTCGGTCGCCGAGAGCCGCTCCATGTTTCTTTCCATGAAGTGAAACAGGGATTTTGAAACAACCGGCGTGCTGAAAAATATGAGCACGCACAGTCCCGCCAAAATGATGCCCGTTCGCTTCATGAGCAAACCAGCCGCCAATAGAAGGATCGCCAGCGTGAGTGGCATGAAAAAAAATGGCAGGAATTTGTGGAGGAAAATCATCGGGTGCCCCGCGACACGTCCCTGGGGGCAACCGTATTCAAAAGAACTCCGGGCAAATGGGAAACGCCCCGCTGCATTCTTAGCCTGTCATGTTCCCTCAAGCCGCTTGCCATGTGGCGGGTCCACCTCTGGAGTAGATTGAAATACTGTCTGAGCAGACAACCCCTCACATCCTTTTCGCTTCTTTTGCAATACAGCCGGATCGCACTCTCCATCATCCTGTGCTGGATGAACACCTTCCCCCAGTCGAAGCCGCGAAGTGGCGTCTCTCCCTCATCCGTTTTGATCAACGGAAGGTCCACATATGCCATGTCGTGGTGCAGCGAAATTCTCATCCACATGTCCACATCCGCCCAGTTGCGGAACTCCTCGCGAAAGGGCAGCAGATCCTCATATACCGACTTCCTCACCATCGCGGTGCCCCAGATGAGGGAGCTCCATTTGTGCAAAAAATGTTTTTCAAAAAAAGAGATGCCGTCACTTATCGGTGGGATGGCCGGATTGAGCCAAAGCTTCGGTTCAGGCGCCCCGGGAATGGGCGACTCCAATCCGCAGTAAACCATCCCGGCAGATGGATTCTGGATCAGAGCCTCCGCCCAGAGCTCGATGAGCCGGGGATCAAACTCATCCGCGTCGTGAAGGTTGGCGATGAAGTCGCCGGAAGCTTGGGAAATGACAGCATTCAAGTTGGCCGGCATGTTCAGGTTCTTTTCGTTCCGGTGGTAGACGAAATGCGGAAACCGGTTCTGCCAGGCCCGGGTGACCTCCGTGGGATCGTTTGGAGAGCAATCGTCCCAGAGGAAAACTTCGTCGGGCATCTTTGTTTGGCGGGCGAGCGACTCGAGCGTGGCGCCAAGCTTTTCCGGACGGTTGTAGTGCGTGATGCAGACGCTGATGCGTGGCTGTGACATGGCGCTTAGCGGCTTGCTGCCTCGTAATCCAGGATCGAGGCCATCACCTCATCATTGGATAGCTTCAATTCGATCACCCGTTTTCTGGCGAGCGCAGCCATCTGAGCACATTCGGCCGGATTTTTTAGAAGGCTGCTGCACGCTTTTGCGCATTCTACCGGTGAATCCCAAAAAACAGCTTCGACACCTTCGCGATACATTTCCATGTGCTCGGAGGTTCTCTCGGCACAAAATGCGGCCGACCCAATGAAGGGAACTTCGACTGAGCGCTGCGTGTGCAGGTCGCGGTTGCCCTTTGAGAGCAGGCCGATCGCAATGCGTGTGGATTCGATGGCTTCGACGTAGGCCCGCCCGTAAACCGAGCCCCCCAGCCAGTGTCTTTTCAATACCGGCCACTCGGGCGAACGTGGCCACCCGTCGCCAATAATTCCGAGCGATAACCCGCAACGTAAAACTTCCGTTGCAAACGGCCCGCGTTCGCGCATCCAGCTTCCCACAAAAAGCACGTCATGTTTTTTCACCGGAGCAGCACCCGGCGTCGGAGCGTGCGCAACAGGATCGTAGGAAAAAGAGACGCGCAGGACATCCTTCGCTCCTGCGGTGCGGGCCTGGCTGACATTTTCCAAGCGGGGAACAACCGTCAGATCATGAAAAGGCAGGCTTTGGCGGTAGAGATCCCATTTCCGGTAATCCCTATTTTGAAACGGGTTGTCGGTCATGTAGTTGACCACCGGCGATCCTTTTTGTCTCAGCCAACGGTAGAACGAAGGCGAAAGCTCGGCTCCGCAATCGACCCAAGCCAAATCCCAATGCTTATCCAGAAGCCGCGATTGCAAGCGCGACGCGACGACGGGGGCAACCAACCGGTATCCTGTGCGAACATTGAACGAAGCAAAAAAAGGGATCTCCTCCTGCCCGGGAACAAGGCCGCCGGGATTCCATGCCGAAACCTCATGTCCCAACCTCCTTAGCGCATCGGCCCGATGAGCCGAGGTGCTCTGAGGGTTTGTGTCTCCGAGATAAAGAATCTTCATTGGCAGGCGGAAAGGATGGCTTCTCTCAGGCCGGATGCCGCAGAGTCGAGCGAGTAGCGCACGGCGCAGGCCCGGCCGGCTTCCCAGTAGCGTGCTCTGCCTCCCGGCAACTCTTCGAGAAGGGAACTCAGTGCCTGGGCCAATCCCTCTGCATCACCCGCCGGAAAGACCCAGCCGGTCTGACGATCCGGAACAAGGTCCTCATGGCAGCCGACGCCGTCGGCAAGGATGACCGGCAGGCCAAACTGCAAGGCCTCGTTGACGACAAGCCCCCAGGTTTCGCTGCGCGAGGGCAGAACCAGCGCGTCCGCCGTCGCATACGCACGGCCGAGTTCCCCTTGGTTAAGAAATCCCAGCGGATGGAACCGTTCGCCCAAAACAGCCCTTCCGGCCTCCTCCACTTCGCCCTGCAGGGGCCCGCTTCCTGCCACCACGAGGTGCAGTGAAGAGGTGTTCGGAAGGCGGCGGATTGCTTCGAAAATAAGAAGCGGGTCCTTTTGCGCGATTAGCTTTCCGCAGAAGAGGAGCGCAATGTCGTGATCCTGGATTCCGAGTTCCTTCCTCAGCCCGGTGCGCTGCTCCATCCATGAGCCCCTCCGGGATTCCACCCGGTCGGAATCCACACAGAACGGAGACCAGGCCATGCGCGATTCCTCGACGCCAAATCTTTTCAGGTGCCTCCGCGCGCGGCAGCCCACGACGGCAAAGCGCGAAACTGAACGGTAAAGCGAACGCAGGATGATTCCGCGGATCGCCCCTTTGATCCCCCGGCTCCCGAAGGCTTCATCTGTGGCATCGTGGCGCATCACAACCCGCGTGCCGACGGCGGCTGCGGCCGCAGCGATTCCATACCAGAAGGCCGCATGGTAGGCGGTCATCACCACCACATCCGGACGCTCCGCGAGCAAGGCCCCCATTGCCGGCAAGGGCGATGGACGGAAAAACCCGACCTCATCGACCTTTTCAGATCCCGTGAGAAAACGAGAGTCGTAACCATCCAGCAGCGGGACATCCCAGAGGACCTCAGTCTGAAATTCGCGGTCTCGATAGCCACGAATGCTGAAATCGCTGCCGTAATATACCTTTAGGTCCAAGTCAGAGAACGCTCCCAATTTCCGCCAGATCGGGGCGTAATACTGGATCGGATGCGTATTGAAGACCGCAACCCGGGTTTTCTTCGGGCCCGTCCCCGGTGAGGAGGAGCTTTTCAACGGCAACTCAGATGCGGATTTTTCGTCGAATGGCGGCCAACAGGCACCGTAATGAAAGCTTGATACCCAGGCCACCGGTGAGGACGTGTTCGAAAAAGTCCACTTGAAGCGGAGTGCCCGAGATCACTCCCGGCCGGGCATAAAGTATGCAATTGAACCGATACCAGGGAGGGAGTCCGGGGGCGTCGAGAAGCTTGGGCCGGATCGCGTCAATGGGAATGTATCCGTGCCGTTTGAATTCCTGTGCCCACCAGCCGGCCCATTGCTCGTTCAAATGATTTTGCCCGCCCTGTCCGGGAAAAGCGGCAGAGAAGAGAATCGCCTCGCCGTGGAGGACCAGGCAATCCACGAACTGGCCCGCACATTCTCGAGGCAGATGCTCCGCCACCTCCAGACTCACGACGAGATCAAACTTGCGACCGAAATCAAATGGTTTCGTGAGATCCGCCTCACGAAAACGATCTTGAGGAATGCAGAGTAAACTAGGATCCAGATAGCTTCCGTCAATGGCGAGAACATCTGTGATGCCTGCCTCCATGAACTTGCGCGAAAAATGACCGAGCCCGCAGCCTACATCCAAAACGCTGCGCGGGGAGTATATTTCCAGAAGGCAACCTACAACGATATCCGCGGACCTTAAATCAGCTGCCAACTCCTCGGAATTGTGTTTGTAAGCGGGTTCTGACGACATATGGCGAAGTGCCCTTCGGTTCTGTCCGGTTAAGGATGAATAGTCAGGTGAGCCAGGCTATCCACCATTTTGTGAAGTACCACTTTTTTTGCAGCATGATACTCGCAGACGGCATCGGTCACACCGCGATGGACCCCAAAGTCATGACAAAGAATGTGGGTGTCTTTTCCGGAAACGGCAAGAGCGAGATCCAGGTCATTTTTGCAAGCCTGATACGAATGGTCACCGTCGATGAAGAACAGGCCGATATTTGCTGGCAGATCGGCTGCCGAAAGCTTTGAGCTGTCGATCCGGAGTTTTGTGAGTCTTTCTCGAAGATGTGCAGTGTTTTTCTGGAACTCCTCGAACGTGCAGAGCTTCTCGCCCATGTGAGGGCTCTTTTTGTCGAGCGGGCTGCTTCCGGGGTCCTCACTCATTCCCTCGTTCATCCAGGTATCGATGCAGAAAAGCGGCGAGGGAGTATCTTCTGTCGCGGCTCCCATGATCGAAATCGAAGCTCCGATCCAGCTCCCGATCTCGACAATGCTCAATCCCCCGGACATCAGTTTTGCCGTTCGAAACAGACTAATCCGCTCCCGGTAGGACATGTGAGTGGGAATTCGCAAAGGGCCCAGTCCGATTATCCGGGCGGCGTAAAGACGCTGAAGGAGTTTTCCGATAGGTTGCATAATGAAATTTTTGTCGGGAGATCTTTTCAGGCTGCCCATGAGAAAACCCAAAGGCGAGCGTTTTTCTGTTTCTTAGGAAAACAAGCTCGCAACCAGCCTGTTTAATCCGGGACGCCCTCAGTCCTTCCTGCGAGCGTGGCCAACGCTGAAACAACCGCGCAGAGGGCCAGCAGTGCGACGAGATGCTTCGGGGTGTCATAGAATAAACTCCACCAGGTGCTCAGAATCGTTCCGAAAGGGCGCGACCAGAAAAACATCATTGCAAAGACGAGCAAGCACCATCCAAAGGCGCTTCCGTTACGCCAGCCGGCAAGGCACCAGCGCGAGAGGAGCCCGTAAAGCGCGTAGGCCAGGAATGCCAGCGGCGGAATCCCCGCCCACCCGAACCGGCGATACGCGTCCGCGGCCAGCGAAATACCGGTCCCGACCTTCTTTTCCACAGGAGGGTTTTCATAGGCCCCGGTGATCATTTCCGCATCCAGCAAAGGCAATTTTCCTGGCAGAAGGGTTGTTGGAATCCATGTCCAGAGGACGGCAGAAGATCCTGTCAAGCCTGCGTAGGGAATCCTTTCGGGGGTCTGGGCAAAAACGATATGGTCGTCGAATGTGAAGAGCGAATACCCGAACCTGTAAAGGCCCTCGGGCTGGAGGGCGAATGAGTGACTGTAGGTTTGTGCATCGGTCAAAAGACGAAGCCTGGTCATCACATCTCTGGACGTGGTCTGGTGGAACCCCTCTGAAGTCCGGTATGCGAGTAGAAGGCTGGTCAGGATGCCTCCCACGAGAATAAGCGCGAGCAGCCCCAACTCGAAAACTCGAGAGTCTTTGCTCCGAAACAGATAGGCGCCGACAAAGACAAAAACCGCCATATACAGGAACAGCCCCCTCGATCCGCTGGCCAGCGCAAAACCTGCATATATCAAAAGGAGAGCGGCCACAATGGCTTTTCCGGTCCTGCCACTCGACAGCCAAAGAAATGGAGCGAAAACAAATCCCATCATGCTGAACTTGGGGACGATGTTCAGCAGAAAGACGGCGCCTGCCGGCCCCGCGGAGCCGAGAGCTCGAGCCAGCGCGCTGCGATCCTCCAGACCTGTGACTACTTTGGCGGAGAGCAGGAATACCGCCGTCACGAGCAGCAGCCAGCCAACCAGGGCAATCCGCCATCGCTTCGCCTCGGGCAGTCGATTGGCTGCATCCTCATCCCGAATGCTTTCCACCCGGCGGAATCCAAATGTCCAATAACCCAGCCAGGCAAAGGGGAAAGCCAGCAGATAGGCCGCCTGCGTTGCGAGCAGCGCGAGCTGCCATTGATCCACCTGATAGACTGCATAAAACTCCTGGAAATACGGCGAGGCATACATCAAGGGTATGCCGACACCGGTCCCGACTGCCCCCCAGCACATGACGGCGGTAAAAGGGGGTAAGAGCAAACGGTCGAGCACTCTGCGCTCAAGGAAAAACGAGAGAAGTCCGGTCCAGAGGCAGAGGAATCCGCAGGCAAAAAGCGGTTCCTTCCATCCGACCGCAAGGGCACCTGCCAGCGCAGCGAAGCCTGTGATCTGAGGACGAAAAATCAGCCAGGAAAAAATCGGGAAGCACGCGCGGAACCCGGGTGCAGTCACGGAGATTCCCAGGGATTTTGCAAAGGAAATCATGGAAGAACGGCAGTTGTGGAAGTGGAGCGGCCGCAGGGCAGCTTCAATCACTCTTCCCGCCCGGCGGCCTGTTCCAGACCACACGGTTGATGAAGTCCGTATAGCTCAGGATAAGGCGCACGATTTTATCTGAGACATTCGGCATGGAGTAGTCGTTCACCATCCGAAGCAGGCGCTCCGGGCCGCGGGGCTGGGATGCGAGAATCTCCAACGCCTGCAACACACGTTCGGCGTTCATGCCGGTCATCATCACGCTGGCTTCCTCCATCGCCTCCGGGCGCTCGTGGGCCTCGCGAATATTGAGAGCAGGGAAGTTGAGGATCGAGCTCTCTTCGCTGATGGTTCCGCTGTCCGATAAAACCGCCCTGGCGCTCAGCTGGAGACGGACGTAGTCCGGAAATCCGAGCGGCTTCAGGAGGTTGACGAGGTCGTGCAGGCGGAGCTTTGAGGCATCGATGCTCTTGCGCGTGCGCGGATGGGTCGAGACAATAACCGGAAGGCCGAACTTTTCAGCAAGGGCGTTGATCACGGTGACGAACCGCCGGAGCTGGTCCGGGGAATCGACATTTTCCTCCCGGTGGCAGCTCACCACAAAAAACTGCTGTTCGCTCAGCCCCAGCCGCCCGACTGCGTCCGAAGCTTCGATTTTCTGGCGGTAAAAATCCAGAACCTCGAACATCGGGCTCCCCGTTTTGATGACCCGGTCCGGTGAGAGCCCTTCGCAGAGGAGGTAGTCGCGGGCGATATCGCTGTAAGGCAGATTGATGTCGGCCGTGTGATCGACGATCCGGCGGTTGATCTCTTCGGGAACCCTCGCATCAAAACACCGGTTGCCGGCCTCCATGTGAAAAATCGGGATCTTCCGCCGCTTGGCGGAAATCACCGACAGACAGGAATTCGTATCGCCAAGAACAAGCATCGCATCTGGCGTCTTCTCCGCCATCACGCGGTCGGAGTGCGCGATGATGTTGCCGATCGTCTCAGCGACCGTGTTGCCGACAGCATTCAGGAAAACATCCGGCGGGCGGATTCCGAGCTCGTCGAAAAAGATCTCGTTAAGCTCGTAGTCGTAGTTCTGGCCGGTATGCACCAGCGTGTGCTCGGTGTGGCGGTCCAGTGCCGCCAGAACCCGCGAAAGGCGGATAATTTCCGGACGTGTTCCCACCACCGTCATGACCTTAAGGCGTGTGTTCATGGAGTGACTTGTTCGCTGAATGTGTCCGGGTTCATCGGATCAAAGATCTCATTGGCCCAAAACAAAGTGGTGAGTGGCCGGGATCCGGTATTCGTGATATTGTGGGCACAGAACGTCGGCATGTCGATCGCGCATGGGGCATCGCCGGTCACCCGGAACGTGACGACTTGATCAGAAAATAGCCGTCGGAGCGAAATGTCCGCTTCCCCTGAGCAGACGACAAACCGCTCGAACTTGTAGGTGTGGTAATGGTTGCCTCGTGTGATTCCCGGGTGCGTCGTGGAGACGAACGTCTGCCCCCCTCCAGATGCTTTTACGGTTTCAAAAAGCCCGCCGCGGGCGTCGGCGTTCATCCGGAGATTGATCCGCGATTGGTCGGGGAATCGATAACTGCGAAGCGTGTTGAACAATTCCCGGTCAAAGCTGCCCGACAAATCCGGAACAATCCCGCCGGCGAAGTAAGACTCGTGCATTCGGGTGAGCCTCTCGAGCACGCCGCGGACGGTGGTCATCGCCCCCTGCGGCCTCACCTCTCCCGCCTCACCCTCTCCGAGCGCCGAACGGGCGAGAAGAGCTGCCGCCTGTTGGGCATGGAGCAGATGCATCGTGGCGTCTTCATGAACGCTCGGCTTTTCTCCGGTGGTGAGTTGGTGGCAAAATGTGGAAATGGCGGAATTGTAAAATGGCCTGCCGAATTCGCCAAAGAGGTTGGGCAGCACCGCATTTGTAAATCGAGAAGCCTCCCCGGCGGCCGAAGCGAGCAGCGCGGCGGCCGAGCGCTTCCCGCTTGCGTAGGCGGAATCCCTGTCGATGTGCGTCGAGTTGGCAAAGACGAGATTCGGAATGGCCATACCGCAGGAGGCGCGGCAGGCATCGGCCAGCGCCTTCGCCAGCGCGACGTTGGTGGCCTCGACCTCCGCGTCGTCCCCACGGTTCATCCCGGCGCAGTGGATGATGGCGTCGAGGCCCCGGCAGAAATCGACAAGGGATTCCTGACTGGAAAACGCATCTCTCCCGGCGGCACGAACCTCCGTCTCCGGTCGGAATGTCCGCAGCCAGACCCGGACGTGCCATCCGAGGAACCCCGCAGCTCCTGTAATCCCGATTTTCAAAGACAGCCAGCCATGCTCAGCTCCTCTCTCACCTCCGGGAGCGACAGGAGCAGCTTTTCCACCCCAGGAATGTCCAGTCGGCTGGAATTGTGCGAGGTGTAGTCGTCGAGCCCGGCTTCCTCTGTGCGGCCTTCCGTGAAATACTTGCCGTAATTCAGGTCGCGGTCGTCCAAAGGGATCCGCAGGTAGTCACCCAGATCCTCCGCCTTGACGAGTTCCTCCCGCGTCGCGAGCGTTTCAAAAAGTTTTTCTCCGTGCCGCATCCCGATAACGTTCAAAGGTGCGTCCGAATGGAAGAGGTTCAAAAGGGCCTGAGCCAGATCGGAGACGGTGCAGGAGGGAGCTTTTCTGATAAAAAGATCGCCTTGGCGGCCGTTCTCGAAAGCAAAGGCCACAAGATGAATCGCCAGGGGGAGGGGAAGGAGAAACCGCGTCATTTCCGGCACGGTCAGCGTCAGGGGTTTCCCTTTTCGGATCTGCTGGATGAACAGCGGGATGACCGATCCACGGGAGCACATCACATTGCCGTAACGAACGCTGCAGAGCGTTGATGCACCGTTCTCCCCGAGGCGTCGAGCTGCGGCCAGCGTGACCTTTTCCATAAGCGCCTTCGTCATCCCCATCGCGTTGACCGGATAAACCGCTTTGTCTGTCGAGAGGCAGACCAGCTTTTTTACTCCGTGCGCCATCGCGGACTCCACCACGTTATGGCTTCCGCTGATGTTGGTGGCGACCGCCTGCATGGGGAAAAACTCACATGAAGGCACCTGTTTCAGCGCGGCGGCGTGGAAGGCAAAATCCACTCCGCGCATGGCGGCATCCACGCTGGCCCGGTCCCTGACATCCCCGATATAAAACTTGACACGTTCGTCCTGTAGCGAAACCCGCATCTGTTCCTGCTTGAGTTCATCCCGCGAGAACACGCGGATCTCGGCGCATCCATAGGGTCGGATCAAGGAGAGAAATTCATGTCCAAACGAGCCGGTCCCTCCGGTTATCAGCACAGTCCGGCCGGAGAATTCCGCCGAGAGGTCCTTTTTCCGTGCCGAGTTAATCATGGCCGTGCATTTTGCATGTTCGCACAGCCTCTGCAAGCATCGCATCCAGGGAATCAAACACGACTTCGCGGGAGAAGTGTTTCTCAAAATAGCCGCGACCGCTGGCACCTATCCTCTCGCGCTCCCCGGCGCTCATTCCAGCCAGGCGTTTTACGGCGGCGGCCAGTTCTTGGGAATCCCCTGCCGGGCAGGCAATCCCCGAGCAGGATTCGCGCACGAGTCGTGCGGCCTCGCCTTCCAGCATGGCCAGTATCGGCCTCCCGCTGGCCAGATATGATTGCAGTTTGCCAGGGATGGTCAGCGAAAAAACCGGGTCGGCTTTGAGGCTGAGAAGCAGGGCATCGGCCTTTTGAAACAACGCGGGCATTTCCTCCAGCGGGCGTTGCCCCAGAAAATGGACTGTTTTTTCCAGCCCGCGCCGGGTGACTTCCTCTTTTGCCCACGTGGCCATGCGCCCATCTCCCGCGACCACCCAGTGGATGTCCCCGCAATTTTTTAAATGCGCAGCCGCCTCAACAACAGCGGGAAAATCCTGCGCCGCACCGATGTTTCCGGCAAACAGCACGCAGAAACCCTCCGGCCATCGAACCTGTGGTGCGCAAGCGGTTTCGCCGTTCTCAAAAACCAGCTCGCCCCAATTTGGAAAGAATCGGACCTTTTTCTCTGGCACACCATGCCGCTGAATCTGTGGCGCAAATGCCTGGGAGGGAACCAAAATCCGGTCGCAGTGCGCGTATATCCAGCGCACAAGACGCTCCACACCTGCCATGACCCACCTTGAACGAACGGCACCGACGGCCACCAACGACTCCGGCCAGAGGTCCAAGACCCAGAAAAGCACGGGGATTTGGAAACGCTTCCTGGCTAGTGCGGCAGGAACCCCCACCGTGATCGGTGATGGCTCAAACACAAAGACTGCATCAAAGGCATCCGCTTTGTGCAGGCGAAGCAAGACACCCAGACTCGCCGAGACGACGAAGGAGAGATAATTTACTGCCAAAGCCAGTCCCCCGCCTTTTCCACGTGGCACAAGCGGGGTTCGTATCACGCGGGCGCCGCGAAACATTTCCTCACTAGGTCCCTTCCATCCGTAGCCATCAAAAAATGTCCCCTTGGGATAATTAGGCTGGCCGGTGAGAACCGTGACACGATGGCCGCGCACTACCAGTCCCTCGACCAGATCGTTGACACGGAAATTCTCCGGCCAAAAATACTGGGTGATGAGCAGGATATTCACGCAGTGGAATTTTGCCTCAGCCCCCGGATTTGGATAAATTCCTCGGCCGCCAGTTTGTCTCCTTCGTCCGGGGAAGAGGAGACGCGCCGGGAAATCGACCGGCGGTAAATGGCATCGCGGTCGGGCAGAAAAGCCACAGCGAATAGAACCACCAGCTTCACGCTCAGCGCCGCCAGAGTCCGGAGTGCAGCGCCTGCTCGGACAAGGCCGGGCTGCGTAAGCAGGATCTCCAGACATGTCCTGAACAGAATGGCGTTTGAATGGAGCGCTTTGCGTAGGTTCACCTCGCTGTCTTCACAATAGAGGACGCCGGCCCGATCCTGAAATTGGCCACGGTATTTCAAAGAGAGAAGGAGAAGGAGGCGGACGTCTTCTCCAATTCCACCGACGGTACGAAATTCCCGATACCCAAGAGCCCGGGCGACATCGGCCCGCACGATCAAGGACGGGTGGATCGGCTTTTGCTTCGCTCGGTTCAACTCATTCTCCGTGTAGCGCCTCCCGCCATAAACCTCGAGGGTTCCCCGGCGCGCGAGGATCACTGGCGAGCCAAGCCAGTCGAAATCCGGGTCAGAAAGTGATGCAAGATAGTCGAGCCGGGTTGGCAGGGAGTGATCGTCGGCATCCAGGATGACAATCCACTGTCCGCGAGCCTCAGCAATCGCACGGTTTCTTGCATGCCCGCGGCCACGATTCACAGCATACGAGACAATCCGGACTCTCGGATCCTGGGCTGCAAGATCCCGGCAAACAGCCTCCGTGCCATCGGTTGAACCATCGTTCACGATGATCCACTCCCAGTCGTGGACGTTGAACCCAAGGACATCAGCAAGGCAGCCGCGAAGATACTTTTCGCCGTTCAACACCGGCGTGATGATCGAGAATTTTGGCGCCTGGTTGTTTTCCGTTCCTGCCATTGTTACGGGTTCCCTGCCGGAAATGAAATCCCCAGCAACGTCTTCCAGCGGGGTAATTGCGGGTCGAGAAAAAATGCGGATGCCGCCGCGACGGGCGAATTTTCCGTTCGATCCTCCAAGGCCAGAAGCAGTTCATCCGCACTGCGAACAAAATGAAAGCCCTCGGCTCCGCGGAGCGGGCTAAAGTTCAGGGCCGTTCCATCAAGCACCTGAATGATCCGCGCTGCAGATCCGCAAGCATCCACCGCGGCGGAGGTCACATTGGATGTGACCACATAGTCGGCCCCGGCAGCCAATTCACGAACAGGGCGATCGCTCGATTCGCCGCGGATTCCCGGATAGGACGACATGTCCATCTTCATGGCAGGATGTGCTTTGACGATGATCCGGAGATCCTTTTTCACAGAGCCTAGTGCCTGTTCAAGCCAGGAGAGCAGCGTATTGTTCGCGCTGGGAAGAATGTCTCCGCAGACCAGCACCGTCTGTTGTAGTTTTCCCGCCTCCGCCTGCGGTTGCTGAGGGCTCTGAATCAGGAACAGGTAGCGCAGGGCTTCCGTCTCCGTTAGATCCTCCTCGCCGTATCCTCCCTCCACCAGGCTTCTCCGGTTCCAGGGCCCAGTGGCCGCCGTGACATCTGGAAAAAGCCGGCGGGGCATGCCGGCGCACTCTGCGGGGCCGGGAAAATACCGGAGATCCCAGAACCTCACGAACGTGTGTGGAAACCCGATCAGCTTCCCTTGTCCACTCTTCCGCCAGCAGTAAACAAAAGCCCTCTCCCAAGCCATGTTTTCTTGAAGATAGACGCCGCACTTTTGCGAGGGGAGCTGGCTCATCGCCTCTTCGAACAGGCTGAGGCAAAGCATGTTCCAGATCGCGGTCTTTCCGCATGTCGAATCGTTCCAGTCCCGCTCCACGAGCGGCGCCAGGTCGACAGCGCTGCCGGCGGGACGATAACATTTCTCCAATCCCGGCAATACGGCCGTTCTGCAGCAAACGGTTACAAAATCGCTGACTGCGCTCTTAATGACCCTCAGGCTCAAAAATCTATCGAGCCCGCTATGCGCCTCTGTTGCCGGCCCATCACGGTTGAAACCTGCGATCAGATCCCGGGCCCGGCGAAATGATGGAATAGAGGCCGAGAGGAAGCTCAAATGCAACCAGTTCGTCGCACTCCCCGCCGCTCTCAGTGAATCGACCAGAGCCGTCCAGTAGTGCGATGCAAACCGGACCCTCCCCTCCGCATCCGTTCCGACATTCAGGAGATAATCGAGAAAGAAAATCCCTCCTGGCTTCCAAGAAGATCCTTGGCACCTGAACTTCCAGCGGCTGAAAACATGACGGATCAGATAGCCAAACGCCCGGAGGACATGCACGGGCTTGGAGTGTCCTACACTTTTCTTTCCCGCACCAACCCACTCGAAATCGAGTGACGCCCGTTCGCAGAATCGCCGAATGCACTCTGCGAGTCCGGGATCCTTGGTGCGTAGTATCACCCGGCGAATATCCTCGCCTTGCAGGCTCTCTTCGAAGGCAAACAATTTGATCGCCTGTGTCATCTGCGGGGATTTCAGGATGCTCTTCTCAACCAGAAGAGACATCCACCAAACACTGAATCCGGGACGGATCTCGAGATGCTCGACCAGCGTCTTTCCGGCGATGACCTGCCTGCCAAAGTCCCCGACCCACGCAAGGTAACGTTTCCTCAGAGAGTCCGCACGATCCTCAACCAACTGCGGGATACAAATACACCGGACACCTGCGGGCGCCACCCACGCATTCCAAAGGATTGTGAGATCACCCGGTTCCTCAGGAACCCCCTCCATATCCCAAACAATCGCAGTGCACATAGTTGAAGCTCAGATCGGAAAGCGGATTCGCGCCAAGGTCGCCAGGCACGCAAAGATTAAGCTCAGGGGAAGGAATGGGAAAATATCCAGCACCCCGTTTTCGAGAAGTCTGATCGGGGAAGACAGATTGGCGGTTGGCGGGCTTTGCGCCCTTTGCGAGAGACCTTGTATCCAACTTGCTTCACGAACCCGCGATCGGCTTGCGGGCCACGTAAATACATTTCGATCCTCCCGTTTTCACATGGCCCACATCATAGCCGAATGCCCCCAGCAGGAAGTAGTAGTCTGATCTCCTGTAGTAGTGGTCGCCAAGGATCGGGTCGGTCGGAAAAATGTCCTGAAAAGATTCCGGCAGCTGGCCGGACCGGGCCACGAAGAGAAGGGTGCGTGTGATCAGTTTTGCGGTGGAGATCCAATGCTCGCCGACCAGAAGAACCATCCCCCCGGGCTTCAGGACGCGGTCGCATTGCTGAAAAAGTTCAAACGGCTTGTCGGCATGATGGAATGCCTGGGACATGAACACGATATCGACTGAACCGGTCGCGACCTTCAAATCGTAGAAGCTGCCCAGACAGCGGACGACCTTGCTTTCGTCTCCGCTGAGCATCTTGAAGGAGTGCTCAAAAAGCTCCGAGAGACGGTGCTTTGAAATCTCGACAGCCATGACGGATGACACACAGGGAAGCTTCGTGAGCAGGGCTGATGCCCAGCCGGTTCCCGCTGCCAGATCAAGAACAGTCAGCCCGGCCCGCCCGATTCCGGTGATGAGCCCCTCCGCAACCCGGTATTCGGCAAGGAGGCCGGATGTCTCGAGATAACTTAGGCAGCGCTCGTATTTGCCGTCTGCAATCCACCATTGCTTCGTGCGCTCCCGCTCGATGTCATTCCAATATCCCGACGTGTAGATCTGCGAGAGTTCGTCCTCGCCGAGCCAGGCTTCGATCGGTCTCATTTCCGCAACTCCGGCACGCCCAAGCCGATCATTTTTTCCAGCTTGGCAAGATCGGCCGGGGTATCCACCGACTGGCTCTGGTGCGCCGTGGGAACCATCCGGACCTTATACCCGTGCTCCAGCACGCGCATCATGTCGACGGACTCCGCAATCTCAAGCGGCGTCGGTGCAAGGCGGGTGTATTTCAGCAGAAAGTCGCGGCGAAAAGGGATCACGCAAACTTGCTTGCCCATGGGAATATCCTTCGCCTTTGATCGCGTCGGGATCGGCTCGCGGGAAAAATACAGGGCATCTCCTGCCAGGTCGCAGACGACCTTGATGCAGTTCCTGTCCTCGAATTCCTCGGAGGATTCGATGACTCCGAGAAGGTTTGTCACCTGGACATCCGGGTCGTCCCTCATCGGACGGAGTGCCTCGTCGATCATCGCCGGCTGGATCATCGGCTCGTCGCCCTGCACAAGGATCACGATATCGTATTGGCAACCGGCCTCGGCCTCCAAAATCTCCAGAGCCTCGGCGCAGCGGTCGGATGCCCGCTCGTGGTGGCTGCCGGTCATCACCGCTCGTCCTCCAATTGACGTAATGTAGTCCGCAATTTCCGCATCACAGGTCGCCACGACCTTGTCGGTGAGCTGCGAGCATTCGGCCACGCGTTCCCAGACATGGCCGATCATGGGCTTCCCCGCAAGGAGAGCCATCGGCTTGCCGGGGAAGCGACTGCTTCCCATACGGGCTGGAATGATTGCGATAATTCTTGGCGCGGATTCTTTGTTCATATCACGGGTGGGTGCAAACGGTCATCATGTGCGAGCTGAAGCGGCTTTGGGAAAGAACATTTTGCATAACCTCGAAACCTGCCGCTCCGCCGTCCTCGATAAAGATGCGCCAGAACGGATCCGTCACGTGCTCAAGATTGTTCCTGAGGATGTCGAGGTCCAGCTTACCTGGAGTTGTGATATCGTGGACGCGGAACCCGACATCCTCCAGAAGGATGCGCATCGAACGGGGATTCAAGAAATTCAAATGGTGCGGTGGCGAGACCGACGGGGAGTTTTGCCAGAGCCCCCTGATATCCAAGCCTGTTCCGGAGAGGGTGGTGAACAGAAACGCGTCACCGGGTTTCATAAGGCCCAACACCTGTTTGCAGAACAACCTGGGATCGTGCAAATGCTCAAACAGCTCAAAACTCACGAACGCCCTCTTTCCGTCGGGAAGCTGCGCGTCGCTGACATGCTCGAGGAACTCCTCGACCACGCTCAGGCTCTTCTCGCGGCACGCGGCCGCCAAAGCGCTCGAAGGCTCGATGACTGTCACGTCCCGCCCGGTCAGCAGCCGGTATTCCTCGGCGAAGATCCCGTAGCCGCCGCCGATATCAACAACCGCCGCATCACCGCACCCCATGCCGGAGAGCGCCTCATGCAGCAATCGCGCCTTGGGTTTCCAAAGCTTTTCCCTCCGCGCCTCGGACGTCTCCCGGTAGAATGTCGAGGCCCAGTATTTTGCGGACTCCGAGTGCTGATAGTATTCCTGAAACGCCTTTGCGGACGGACGCGGACTCACGAAAAGCGTCCGGCAGGCTGCACACTCCTCGTATCCAAACCCGTGCTTCACAAATGCAGGTGCCCCCTGCTCCCCACAAGCCGGACAGGAAATCTTGTCCCGGCCCTTTTCCGGAAAGAAACGGGGAATGTCCCGGATCGCCAGTTCCAGAAATGTGTCGAAAATCCTGCGCGGCCGGATGTCCTCCTCTTTCACGCCTGCTTCTTCCCGGGCTTTGTGTAGATGACTTCCGCCCAGTCGGTCCGGCCGTTCATCGGGTTGTTGGAAATCTCACTGATGCTGAACAGGCGGAAGCCGGCGGGATGCAGAAACTTCTCGATGTCCGAGAAACTTGAACTCCGCTCATAGTAGTCGAAAAAACTGATTTCCAGCACAACGACCCGCGACCTTTCGAGCGTTTCGGAAGCCCCTTCCAAGACGAACCGCTCGGCGCCCTGGACATCGATTTTCAGAAGGTCGATATGCGGGATCTTGTTTGCTAGGCAAAAGGTATCGAGCCGTGCCGTGGGGACCCGGATTTCCGAGTTAACATCCTCAAATATGTCGATCCTCTGCTCCTCCCGGGCCTTGGTGAATGCGATGGAATCCCGGCTCTCGGGATTCACTTTCAGCAGGCTGTTCGTATGGGAAATGCGGTTCCTGTAAAATGCCATCTCCCCATCCCGGTCGCAGAACGCCAGGTTGAAATACCTGACGCCCGGAACATTTTCCGCAGAAAGCTTTTTGAAGGACTCCGGATCCGGCTCGAACGAGAGGATCTCGGATTCCGGAAACAGGTCCCGAAGGTAGGTGATGCTCTCGCCGAAATGCGCCCCGATGTCGAAAAGGACGACCTGCCCGCTGCCGGTCACCTCCTGAAGAACTTTCTCTCTCGTGTATTTTTCTTCGAAAGCGCGGTTTCGCGCCCCGGATTCGCCGACGTTTTTCATAATGCAAAAATGATGTTCACAGAAGCCTAAAGGACCGGAGCGCGGCAAGACTTCTCCAAAAATACCGAATCGATGGAGTAGGCAAGGAGCCGGTAACCCGCCCGGCTGCGTTCCGCAAGCAACGCGGGATCGGGATCCACGACATGCACCCCGCATGCGATCCCCACTTCGTTTGACAGGGCAAGTATGCGCTCCATCCCGGAGCTAAACAAAGGGGATGCAAAATCTCCCGTGAGGCCCATCGACGCGGACAGGTCGTAGGGGCCCACGAGAATCGCATCGAGTCCCTCCACTGCAAGAATGTCAGGCAACGCTTCCACGGCACGGGTGTGCTCGATCATCGCCACCAGGAGAGGAGCCTGCGCTTCCTGCCGATAATCCTGAAAATGCTTTCCGAAGAGATTAGCTCTGGAAAATCCCACCCCGCGTGTGCCGGACGGCGGCCAGCAACAGGCGTTGCGAACCTCGATCAGATCGGCGGCGCTTTCCACCATCGGGACAATCACGCCACCCGCACCCGCATCCAGCGCCTGCTTGCAGTCTTTGACATGGCCCCGTGCCAACCGCACCATCGGCAGAGTGCCACCAAGTTCCAGCGCACGAAACAGGTTGGGCAATTGGTGCACGGAAATCGATCCGTGCTCCATGTCCACGGCAACCCAGTCATAGCCAGACTGACCGAGGATCTCAGCCACAGAGGGATCCGGTATTTGCATCCAGCTGCCGATCGATGTGCCGTCTCCAGCAAGAGCGGCGCGGATTTCTTGGATCTTTTGGGGACGGTTCATAGGGTGGATTTTGTGCCGGGCATGAATGTTTTCGGTAGAGGCATCGAACAATTAATTGGGGATCGCCTTAACTCCTCTCCCCGATCTTCTTCGCAGGAACCCCGCCGACAATACTGTAGGGACTCGTAGATTTTGTCACAACAGCACCGGCGCCGACGATGGTTCCTTTGGCCAGCACTACGCCGGACGTAATCACCGCATTGGCGCCAATCCAAACATCATCTTCAATGACAATTTCCCCAGCCGTGTGCTCCTGACGCGCCATGGGACTGTGCCGCGCGGTCCCGTGATCGGAATCCCGGATCACGCAGTTGGACCCGATCAGAATGTCATTTCCGATTGTGATCCGCCCGCCAACGGATCCGATCTGGACGTTGGTGTTCAAGGAGCAGTTGTCGCCGATGACAATTTCCCCGCCCTCCGCATACAAATAGTCAGTCCCCATGGCGGTAAAATCTCTCCCTATCACGATATTTTGGCCGCCGGAAACCACAAGGGGATAGCTTGCGCGAAAGCCGGACCCGCACGACCGGAACCGGAGGCGGCAATAGCAAGAATAGATGCCGCGCAACCAAGAAGCGGGACTCGCTAGCCGCCTCCAAATCCTGGCGGAAACTGGTATGGGTGTAGAGGACGCCATACGCTATATTAGAATTTCGGGTTGCCTTTTGTGGGAAAGGCAAGCCGGCGCAGCAAGGCCGGTTCAAACCCCGGATGGCCATTCGGAAACCGGATTTCTCTCATTTGCTATGCGGTTCTTTGTATGCCATATTCCATTTCCGGGACAAGACTGGCGAGCGGTTTACCGGAGGCAAAGCGCACAGCCTCCTCCGTCGCCTCGATCTCCATTCTTGAGCGGCAATCCACCGACATCGACCCCATGTGTGCGGTGAGCAGGCATCGCTCGATTTGCGCCAAGGCACCCGCGTAGGGCTCCTGATCGAAAACGTCCACCGCCGCTCCTCCGAGGTGACCGGAATTCAGGACCTCGGCGAGATCCTGCTCGTTGATGATACCGCCGCGTGACGTGTTAATGATGAGGGCACCGGGCTTCATCACCCGCAGGTGCTCGCCGCGGATCAGGTTCTTTGTGTGTGCGGAGAGCGGGAGATGCAAGCTGATCACGTCCGCGTTGCGGTAGATTTCTTCCTTCCCGACCCACTCAAGCTTGAGCTCCGGAACGAGCTTCGGATTCGGATGCAGGTCGTTCACCAGGATCCGCGGCGTTCCGAACGCGCTGAGGCGCCTCAGGACGCGTCCGCCAATCCGGCCCACGCCGATGATCCCGATAGCCACCTCTGGAATTCTCCGCCCCAGATGCCTTGTCCACTCGCCCCGGTGCAATTGCGAGTTGGCAACGTGGATATTTCTGAGGAGCGAGAGGATCAGCCCGATTGTCAGTTCCGCAACCGCAGGAGCCGGTGCATCCGGCGTGTAGCTGACGGTAATGCCGAGTTCTTCGGCGGCAACCAGATCGACATTGTCGAGTCCGATTCCGACCCGCGAGATAAGCTTTAACTTGGTCGCCTGTGACAGCACCCGGCGCGAGATCGGCTCGGTTCCCGCGATCAGGATATCGAATTCGGGAATCAACCCCGCAAGCTGGTCTTCGGTGAGCTTCGTATTGAATGGATTGATGACGTAATCGATGCCGGAACCTTCGAGCAGTTCAAGCGGCAGGCGATTGTGGGCTCCGAAGGGCACGGTGGAAATAAGGGCTTTCATGGGGGCTCTGTGCGGGACAAATAGTTTTGCTCAAAGGCTGCCAGGCACGCAAAGCAATAAATCTCCGCGGGAGGTGCGTGGAGGCTGCTCTTTCATTTGGAGGCTTTGTCTCGGGTCTTTAGCAAAAATGCCTTCCACTCCTCAAGCCAATCGCCATGGATTCTGCACGCCTGCACCTCGAAGGCCCGCCTTGCCGCAGTAACCTCCGGGCTGTCCCACCACTTCCGGGGATCCGTCCAGATACGGTTGATGTGTGTGGCCGCCTCGGTCGCTTCGTAAAAAATGATCTGCGCCTCGCGGAGCATCCCGATGAGTTCCAATGTTGCCGGATGACGCTCGTTCAGTTCCGGGTCGTAAATCAGAATCGTCGGTCTTCCGGTGACCATTGCCTCGGTGAAGGTGGTCTCCGGGTAGGTGCAGACGATGATGCGAGCGGATGCAAATGCCTGCGGGAGCGTTTTCTGAGGCGCTAATTTGTTCCTGCCATGGGCTTCACCATACAGGCTCTTCGTATCCCAGCCAAAGCTGGTTGGATACGGACGGATCATCGCGGCGTCCCGAACTTCCTGACTCAGGCAGTCAAACAGGGCATTCACCATTGTCACAGATCTCAGCCCCTGGTCCGCCATCGGATAGAAAACCACCCGATAAACGTATCTCGGGTCTTCGCCTCCGATGATCAGACAATGTTGACCGGCATCAAACCGATCCCGCTTTGGTCTTTTCCGATACCTGAGAAGTTTCGGCGGAGGGACCTGAAAATGCTTCTCATGATAGGGGAGAAACCATGTCCCTTTGCGGTCTGCAATGTCTTCCTCAAAATTGAACAATTCTTTGAATGCAGGAAAGGATCCCCCGTGCTCAAGAATGACAAGCTCAGCCCCCTCCTCAACCAGTCCGGCCATCCAGGCTTTTGCCAGGGGGTTCATCCAATGGCTCTGCGCCGTGAGGATCACTTTAGGCCTCAGGGGAATTCTTTTCGCTCTGCACTCCAAATCCTGAAAATGTCCAGCCACACAACTTGGAATATCATCTGCAATGCGAGCCGCCAAATAGGACTCGAAGGGCGTTTCCGGAGAGAAGGAAAACCTTACATCCCGCAGGCTTTCCCCGGATCTTTCTTTTAAAAGAATTCCCGGATGTTCGAATTGCAGGGAAGGATGAAAAAAGACGGGGAATTGTCCGAGAGAGAGCGAGAGCCGTGCCAGCGAGAGGGGATCGAACATCGTCTGGTGGAAGACGAAACGCGATCTCGGTGTGAGGCGATCAAGAAACGGCCCGATCCATGAGGCGATCTGCCCGGCAAGCTTCGCAGGCGAGTAGATGGTGGTAACTGACCCCGCTTGGGCTTCGGATGCGGTTGCCCCGCTTCTTGGGGCCTTAAAAAAACTGACACGGTCGGGATACTCCGAGCGCAGGATGTCTTCCCAGATCTGCCCGTTACCGGCATCGGTCATGATTCTCGAGGAGAAATCACTATACGAAAAATCACGCCGCTTTCCCTGTCCCCCAGAGGTCGCGGCGGTGTAGTCCCACCCCTCAGCCATGGCGAAGCGCATCGTTTCCCACCTGTCGAACATGACGCCAACGTAGGCCATGAGCCAGGGATCGAGCAGAATCTGCCAATAGCGCTGGGAATGATCGGTGCCATGGAGGCGGTTCAGCGCCTCTGCGAGCGAGGAGAGAAGCTTGGCGTGCAGGCCATCAAGATAATCGTAATCCTCCCGCAGCTTCGCGCGGTCATTCCAGTGGAACGGCAGGAGTGAAAAGCTTTCTGCGGGATGGAGACCGCCCGGGATTCCCTCATGCGGCTTTGCAAGACACCAGGGGCCCAGGAAGACGACATGGTCATCCGCATCCCACGGCGGATGTTCACGCGTCAAAACAAGCACCCGCCGATTACTCATGGTTAGGGATTTTTTGCCTTGATGCGAACTGTGACCTTACCCCTCTCTAACATCCAGGCTTCCGGAAGGCAGAAAGCCCTCATCGATCATGGCTTCCACAGCCTGAAGCAGGCGGTAGTCGCCATACTTTCGGCTGACCACTTGGATTCCAAATGGCATCCCGGCAGGGCAGCGGTCTGTCGGCACCGCGACGGATGGAAGATGGCAGAGAGTCCAAATCAATGACGGATCCGGAATTTCCACATCATGGCGCAATGGAGCCGAGCTGGAAGTTCCGAGAGAAATCACAAAATCGTAGGGCTCGAAAAGCGAGTCCACAGCCTGAGCAAGGTCCTCCTGCTTCTCGATCGCCGTTAGAAACTCGGCGCTGGAGATCTTCCGTCCGTCCTCGATCATGGATGCCATGATCGGAGAAATTTCTGTGCCGGCCTCGGCTTCCTGCTGGAAATAGTAGGAGAGGGATTTTGCGTAAATTGTTGCGTGCGTCGCGTGGCTCTGTTCAAGCGGCACCGGCCAGGGACTTTCCTCGACCTGAAACTTCGGATTCCGGGACATCAGGTCGACGAGTTTTGTGACGGACTCCCGGGCATAGGGGAGGGCTCCCTCCCAGACATGTGTTTTGACGAAGCCGACCCTCCAAGGTTTTGAGGTGTCCTTCGGCATCTCGCCCGGCAGATCGACATGGCGGAAAACAAACGGGTAATCCGGTCCGCGCACCCGGAGGGCGTTCAATACCGGCCGCAGGCTTTTTCCGTGGGCGCAGAGAAACCCGATCGTATCGAGCGAGTCCGTGGTTTTCAGAATTCCGGTTCTCGGGATCATCCCGAACGAGGGTTTCATGCCCCAGACTCCACAGAAGCTGGCCGGACGCACGATTGATCCCGCCGTCTGGGTGCCGAGTGCAAACGGGACCATTCCGCGGGCCACAGCCGCGGCAGATCCGCTGGAGGACGTGCCAGGTGTGAACGCCGCTCCGTGCGGGTTCAGCGTGTCGTTCAGCGCGTGAACGGCAAATTCCGCCGTGACGGTTTTTCCGATGGGAACCCCGCCGGCGCGGCGCACGGTATCCACCGCGCGCGCGTTGTTTCCGGGAGTAAATCCCTTCCAGAACGTGGAGCCCATCTCGGTCGGGAAATCCTTCGTGTTGAAAACATCCTTAATGCCAAAAGGAATCCCCTCCAACGAGCGCTTGTTCACCGCATCCGCCGGCAGGGTGCGCTGGCCGGCGTTTTCCACATCGTGACAGACCCAGGCATGGGTCTGCGGCTCCCAGGCAGCGATGGCCTCCTGGACCGTTGCCAACAGATCCTCGGCATGGAGCTCTCCCGAAAAGATTTTTGAAACGAGATCCGGAATCGAATGCTGAAGAAAGAGCGATGTCATAGAACGAAAAAGGCGGCTCGCAATCTCAGCGCTGTTCCCTCGCGACCCTCGGGTCGGGCGTGCCAAGGTGCTTGGCGATGATCTGCTGGACAAACGGGATCGTCTTCTCGGCATTTTCCCGGTCCTTGCTCCGGACCGGAACGTCGAGGTGTTTCAGATCTTTGAGCCGCAAGTCGGTGATGTGCCCGTAAAATTCGTCCTCGGTGAGCCCGGTGATGTGAAGGTAATAATCCAGCGCGCCTGGACGTTCTTGATCGTGCTTTTTGACCAGTTCGAACCCTTCCTCCCGGGTGAGGAGACCATTGCGGACATCGACGGATGCCTGCCAGGTTGCACGCCCGAATCCGCGCTTGAGATAGCACGTGAAGTCGTGCACTCCCGCCATGATGCACTCCGCGCTCTTATATCCTTTGTAGGCGCCCTCAATTTCCGTCTCGCGCCACCCGTAGGTATCGCGGATAAACTCGGTCTGCCTCTCCTCGTCCCAGAAGACATAGTCCCCGAGGTGAATGCCCCAGACTCCGGTGTCTTCGATTTCCTTGTAGGAAGGCAGCGTGAAGGGATGCAGATCCTGCGCGGTCAGGTCGCCACCGACCATTTCTTCCGCTGTGAGCTTGGCGGAAATCTTGGTGAAATAGTCGCGATCAAATTTTACAGCCGGGCACTGGTAAGTCGCGCGGCCGTCGTTCTCGGCGACCGACTCCCCCCAGATCAGCAGAGGGATCTTGAAGCGCGTGGCGACTTGCAGGGGAAAAGCTCCGACCCCGGAGTGGCAGTGCCAGCACGCGTCGCCGATCGTCCCGAGCGATTTGCGGGCGAGCTTGTTCACGAGCCCGCGGGCGGGTGTGAACTGGAGATGGTCGAGGTCAAAAACCTCCAGGCAGCGCTGCAGGTTGTAGAATCCGGTTTCCGAAAACCAGTTGTGACTGAAGGTCACGGCCAGCGGCTTCATCCCGTAAACCTTCACCAGAACATGGGCTTGAAAGAAGCTGTCCTTGCCGCCGGAGATCGGGAGGATGCAGTCGTATCCGTTCCCGGCTTTGGCTTTCGCATCGTCAATGATTTTGCGCAGTTGCGCTTCCCGCTGCACCCAGTCGATATGCATCTTTTGCTCGGATGACCGGCATGCGGTGCAGATTCCCATCTCATCGAAGGAAACTCCTTCCTGGGTTTGAGGAGTGCAGCAGCGGACGCAATACCGCAGGCCGGGAATCGGAGACCTCAAGGCATCGCGTGTGGACAGGGGCGTCGTGGCAGAGTTGCTCATGGTCGTGGTTATTTGGATGCGTTTTCGGTGTGGTTCCGGCAGTGAAGCGAGGCCAGGACGAGGCCTGTCTCGCCTCCTTCCCAGAGAAATCTTCCCGGAAGGACAGCCTCTATTGACATGCCGGATTTTTCAAAGACCCGCACCATCGGGCGATTGGATTCCATCGTCCCGGCGGTTGCAAGACGCAATCCCAGGCTGCCAAAACAGACATCCAGCACGGCCTTCCAGGCGCACAGGCCAAGGCCGCGTCCCCTCAGGGCTTTCTCGCCGATAAGGATTGAGATGTCGGCGGAGCAGTTATTGATATCCAGCGTCACCCCCATGTTGCCGATGTGTGCGATGCCTTCGGAGATCTCCTCGATGGCGAGAAAGTAATTCGACGAGGCCAACTGCGCGAAAAAATAGTCCCGGCAGGATTCGATCGTATGGACCCGGTGACGCTGCTCGGAGAAACGAACGGTTTCCGGATCGTTGAGCCAGGCGACATAGCGCGCGGTCAGGTGCTGTTCGCCGAATTCGGCGATCCGAAGCCCCCCGGACAATATCTCCGGGAAGTGCCTTGGAAATGGAAGCGGTCCGGTCATTCCCCGAAAGCGGACCAGACTTTGCGGAACGCGGCAACAAGGAGATCCACCTCGGTGTCCGAGAGATCGTGCATGCACATTTCGAAACCGAGGTAGGTCCGGTCGTGGAGATCCTCGGCCACCGGACAAATACCCTTTGCGTAGCTGACGTCGCGCTTGCAAAAGTCCGCCGTCCAGGGAAACCCGCTGCGGCCGTAGGCGATCTTCTTCTGATAGATCGGAAGCCGGTGGATATTCGTGTATCCTGCTGCGAGCCCCTGCACTCCCTCGGCCTCCAGGGCCGAGAGGATCCAGGCGCGGGTGGTGCCCAGCAAATCGAGATCCAGAATCATGGGAAACATGTAATACGCGTGGGTGCAGGCCTCCTTGACGATCGGCAGCCTCAGCCCGGGAAGCCCCTTGAGTCCTTCGGTGAGTTTCTCCGCGGCTTTCTGGCGGGTCTCGACCAGCCGCCGGAGCTTCTTCAACTGCTCGATCCCGATGGCTGCCTCAATTTCGCCCAGACGGAAATTGTGCCCGACCATGTTGCTGAGGTCCTCGACCCCTTTTCCTGCCACGACCGCCTCGGCATGATTGCGAATCAACTGGAGGCGCTCCGCGATGACATCATCGTTCGTGACGAGTATCCCGCCTTCGCCGGTGTGGATGTGCTTGTGGTAATTCAGGCTGTAGCCCCCGACATGCGCCATGGTGCCGGTCACTCGCCCCTTGTTGAATGTCCCGGGCGCCTGGGCGGTATCGCCGATGACCTTGAGGCCATGGCTTTCCGCGATCTCCATGATCAGGTCGATGTCGCAGGACTGGCCGAAGATATCGACCGCCATGATCGCCTTTGTCTGGGGCGTGATATTCTTTAGGAGGGACTCGGGATCGATATTGAAGGTCTCGGACTCAATATCCGCAAAAACAGGGATCGCATTCCAATGCAGGATTGCTGTCGCGCTGGCGGACATGGTCCAGGGGGTCACAATCACTTCATCCCCGGGCTCGATTCCGATCGCCCCCACCGCAGCCACGAGGCCGGACGTCCACGAGTTGACGGTGACCGCGTGTCTGACGCCAAAGTGGCTTTCGCAGGCCCGCTCGAATTCTTGAACCTTCGGCCCGCCGAAAAAATCCGGATCCCAGCAGCCGATAAATTGCGAAAGCACGCCGGAGCGGACGACGTCGGCGGCCGCCTCGACTTCCTCGGGACCCATCGAGTTGTATCTATTAAACGGAACCTCGACGGTTTTGCTGCCTCCGTTGATGGCAAGCTTGGGATCGGTCATCATGGTTGTGATTCTAGCAGAGTGCGGATGCATTCCAAGGTCTGCAATGCCTGCAGACCAGTGCAAAGCGAAGCGGGCTTTCCATCCAGCGCGGCCGCCATTTCGACGGCAACATGCCACTGATACGCGTCGCGTCCGTTGGGAATAATCTCCGGCGCGTCGGCCAGCCTTCGGGAAGGAGGGAAAAGGGGATCTGGTTCGGCGGCCTCCCAGGAAATCAACTCGCCGCCGCGCTCGTAGCGCAGCCTGCCGGAGGGGCTGACCAACTCGATGGCATAGTGGGAGTAGTTCTCCTCCCTCGCCGAGAGCAGAGCCACGCTACCGCCTTGAAAAGTGATAAAGCCATCGGGCTCAGGGTCGTCTCCTTCGAGGATCCCGGGAACCCGGCAGGCTCCGAGGTGCGGGCCGAGCCACATCTCAAGCAGGTTGATCATGTGGGATCCGTTGTTGTAAATTCCTTTGCTGAACCAGGCCACGCCCTTGACGGGCAGAGCGATTTCACCAGAACGGATCCTGCGCGCGATCTCAAGCGGTCCGGGATCGGACCTCCGAGGATAGTTGACATAAAGTGGAAAGCCGCGCTCCCCGCAAAGCCGAACCATCTCTCTGGCCTCCTCGATTGCGAAGGAAAGGGGCTTCTCGCACAGGATCATCCGTGGAGAGGACCACCGCAACACATCCCTCAGCACACTTCCGTGTGTTCCGGTTGGTGACGCGATGACCACCACATCCGGTTTAATCGATTCCAGCAGGATCTGTGCATCATCAAAAGTTGACGCCTCATACTTTTTCTCGAATTCATTTCTGCGATCCGGCGAGGGATCCGTCGCTCCGGCAAGATAAAATGCCGGATGGGTCGAGAGCGCGCGGGCATGCGAGAAAACATGGCGGGCGGGATCGAGCTCTGCATCGTAGCCCATGCCGATGGCTCCCAATCCAATAAGCGCGCAGGTGTGCGGCATGGTCTATTTCCGGAATTTTGCCCAGCGCCGGGGAACGGCGGCATTCTGCCCGGCGAGATCGGGGTTTGCGTCCAGAAACGCAATCATATCGCCCAGTGAAAATCCGGGGTGTTGAGGCATGAAATGCGTGTAGACCGCTTCCACAAGGCGGAAATCCTCCTCCGTGTCGACTTCCAGATGAAAGTCCGGCCTGCGGAATTCCTCCGGCGCCTCGATGTTGTGGAGCCGGTAGCGCTCCGGATGTTGGTAGATGTGAAGGCCGACATGCTCGCGCAGCGGCGAGTCCACCGCCTGCTTCTCGGCATCCGCCAGCGTGGATGCGCGGTAAACCGAGACTTCCTGCCCCGGCGGGTAGGTCGTCTTCAGTGCATTCGTCACGTAGTCAAATTCCGGGTGCTCTAAAAAATACCCGATGACGAAATCCACAATTTCCGGATCCGGCAGCGGATTGTCGCCCTGGAACTCCGCGTGTCCCTCAATATTGAAAGCGGCAAGCGCCCCTGCGATCCGTCCGAGAACATCATCCTCGCTGCCGCGAAAGCACCCGCATCCCAGGCGGCCGGCGAGCGCCTCGATCCGATCATTCGCAGGGCTATCGGTTGTCGCAATGATGATCCGGTCGATATGGCGGGAACGGCGAAGCCGCTCGATCTGGATCTCGAGAAGCGGCTTGCCCGAAATCTCCATCAGCACCTTGCCCGGCAGCCTGCTGGATCCGAGGCGGGCTTGAATCGTCGCATCAATTTTCATTTTTAGTCTTCTACGCTGCGAGTCGCAGGATGTTATCGGCAGCATCGGCCCTCGCGAAATCCGGCCTCGGAGACAGGGTTTCCCTCCTCCCCCTCTTCAAACCATTTTCCGCAATCCATCCGGACAGCGACGGCAGATCCGCAAAAATCGGAACCAACCCGAGCCGGACCGCTGTACAAACCTGTGGGCCGAGGAGGCCGGGCTGAAACGATGCGGCCCGGCATCCGATCAATGCGGCCTCAAGAATCGCCATCGAGCGCATGCCGATTACCACATCGCTGTGGTAGCAGAGCGGGTGCAGGGGCACATCGGGTGCCAGTCGGAATTCGATATTTTCTGGCAGGGCCGACATCTCCGGACAGTCCGACTCTGCCGGATGCGGACGATAAACAAAAACGAACTTCCCCGGGAGGCTGCCAAGCGCCTCTAGTATGCTGCGGCAGACGCTTTGTTCCGTGTAGCCGATGAACGGTCCGAGCGGCCCGCTTTCACCCGGCACCCTCCCGTAGTCCGAGGAATGAGTTTCGGAAAGAAACGTGACAACGGTTGCTCCCGCTGCTCTGTCCACTGGTTCGGGAACGGCGGGTGGCGACTTGCGCCATGCCCCGCCCATCCCGGCAATCATTGCCAACGAAGGGCTCCCGGTCGCATGGCAGACTTCCTGAGGAATCCCCTCGGCAATGGCTTCACGGCGGGCAAATTCATCGGGTACGGCAATCGCGTCCGGGAAGAGGTGCGATTTTGCGTCGTCTCCGGCGGAGAAGCGCATGAGATGATTATACCATTCATCCACAACAGCCACGCAGGGAATCCTGTCTCTGCGCGCCAGCGCAATGGCCTCGCGGTCCGGGCTGTCGTAGCGCGTCGTGCCGCAGATAACCGCTCCCGGCCGCAGTTCCCGGAGGAACGGTTCGATCCCTCCGGCAAGATCCTCGATCAACGTGATGCCGGAATCGGCGAAGAGTGGAGCGAGCGCCCTGCGGGTGACGATGTGAACCTCAGACCATTGATCCTTGGCGCGGCCGCACAGGGCTGAAAGATTCCGGGCCCCTCCCGCATCAGTCGCGCAGAGCAGCAAGCGATGCCTGCTCCCGCAGGAGGACATTATTCGAGCATGCGCCATTTCAAGATCTCATCCTCCTTGCCATTGCGTGAGAGCGCCTGCCCGATCACCTCATCCCAGTGCTCCGGTCCAATTCCGGTTCCGGGTCGCTTGTAGGTGAGGTCGTCAGCCGTCAAATGATGACCCGCCGGCAAATCACGCTGAAGGACCAGGCTCCTCCGGGCATTTTTCCGCGAAACATTCTCCGAGGGCAGCGGGGCTTTGAGCGCAACGTCGCCGATCAGCGAATGGGTGCGGTCCACAAGCTCCTGGAACCTTTTGAGGTCGTTCACATCCATGGCGTGGTAGTGGTCGTTCCCCAGCAGCGTCTTGTCGTGCGTGAAGTGCTTCTCGATGATGACGGCTCCCAGCAAGTGTGCCGTAAGCAGGGGGATCATGGATTCGTCCGGATGCGTATGGTCGGAATATCCCATGACCAGATCCGGGAACGAGCGCTGCAGGCCACGGATCATTCCGAGGTGGGCATCCTCGTTTTTTGTAGGGTAGTTCAGGACACAGTGAAGAAGGGCCACGTCGCGGCACCCGCTGCGCGACAGCATCTCGACGGCCATGCTGATCTCCGGGAGCGTTGAGGCCCCGGTGGCCAGAACCACAGGCTTTCCCTTCGCTGCGATCTTCTTCAAAAACGGCAGGTTGTTGAGGTCCGCCGAGGCGATTTTGTAAAAGTTCATCAACGGGTCCAAAAACTCGATGGCGGCATCATCAAACGGCGTGGACAGGAACTCGATCCCGACATCCGCGCAATGCTCCGCCAGTGCCACGTAGTCGGCGGCACCGAATGCGTCATACTTTTTAAAGAGCTCGTGCTGGCTGCGCGTCGGCTCGCTCTCCAGGTCCCAGTAGTAAGGGGAGTCGCGCACGGCGAGTGTATCCGCCTTGTAGGTCTGGAATTTTGCGGCGTCGGCACCGCCCTCCTTGGCCAGCTCGATCAGGCGCTTTGCGAGATCCAGCGAGCCTTCGTGGTTGACGCCGATCTCCGCGATGACATACGGGCGGCTCTTCGGTGAGATGATCCGGTTGCCGAGAGTGATGGAGTTCATGTCAGGAGGCGGCCCCGGGGCCGTGTTTTTCGATGAGGTTGTTCATGTGAAGGCTCATGGCGTCCTCGTCGTTCGTCATATTGGCGTCGTGCCGACGGTAGCGATAAAGCGGGAGCTCGAGACGGTGGATGTTGTATTTTTCAAGAAAGCGGAAGCGCAGGTCCCGCTCCTCGTGGAGCAGAAAGCTTTCGTCATAGAGCCCAATGTCGATCAGTTGTTCCGTGCGGAACATGATTCCGCAGGCGATCGGTTCCTCGAGACAGTTTTTCCTGCCAAGGACTTCCTCACGGTCATCAACGGTTAAATAATCACAGGCCACGGCATCCATGTAGAGATTGTTCGAGAGGGACATGCTGAGGATCCTGAGAAAATACGCGTTCACGTAGTCATCCGAATCGACCCGTACAACATAAGGCGCGGTCGAAGCGTGGATTCCTCGGTTGAGCGAGGCGGGCAGCCCGCAGTTGGTTTCGTTCTTGATGAGTGTGATTTCGTCCTGAAAAAGCTCAAGCGCATAGGGAGTCCGGTCGCTGCTCCCATCATCGATGACGATAATTTCGAAATCCTCACGGGGATACTCCTGTGCCATCAGCGAGCGGATGCACCTCCCGATGTATTTCTCGTGGTTGAAGACCGGGACGATGACGGAGACTGTCGGGGCGTGCTTCATGGGCAAATCAGGCAACTGCCCGCAAATAGCGAATGAACGCCAATAAATTTTTTAGCAGACAGGGCTTCATCCGCACAGGGGCGGTCCCTGCGATCCGGTTCTTCCATCAGCGTCATTTCGCGTGATTCGCGGGCCTCTTGATATTTTTGCGTATTCATGGGGTTCAGGAAATGCGGAGGGCTTCTGACAGGGCGGCCCGGACCTCCTCCGGCATCCCCTCGCGCATCTTGACTGTCACCGGAAGGGAGACGCTTCTGGAGAGGAGGGAGGTGGAGGCGGGAAAGGCGGTATCCAGTGCGCCCCCGTGAGCGGCAACAAGCTCCGGCATGTGAACCCACGTCGCGGCGAAGTGCCAGGTTGTTGCTTCAGGAAGAATTTTTGTGGAGATCCCTTTCCTGAGTAGAGCCACCCGGCAGCTCAGTGCCGTGGGATTGTCCCGGACAAAAAATACAAGCGCATCCGCTGTGCCGCACGATCCCAGAGGGGATTCGCGGAAGGCGATGCCGGGCAGGCCCTCGATTGCAGCGAGCAGGCGGGTCTGGTTGGCGCGCTGCGCCTCGACGATTGCCGGCAGCTTGCGCAATTGCGCAAGCCCGACCGCTCCCTGCAGCTCCATCATGCGAAAATTGAACCCGCTCCCGCTCCGTGTATCCTCCCAGCGCGGCACCTTCGGATTGTTCTCATGGCCGTGGTCGTGCCAGGCGGCAGCCTTCTCGTAATCCGCCTTGTTCTGAAAAACAATCATCCCCCCTTCGCCGGTGGTCATCGTCTTTGCAAAATCAAAGCTGTAGGTTCCCATACGACCCCAGGTTCCAAGCGGCCGGCCGTCGAGGGATCCGCCGCAACCCCATGCGGAATCCTCGATCAAGGTCAGTCCGCGCTTCTTGCAAATCTCCCCGATTTCGCGGAGGCGCGACGGGGTGCCCAGCATGTGGACGGCAATCACCGCCCTCGTGCGGGGAGTGACACGACGCTCGAGATCAGCGGGATCCATGTTCAGGGTGGCATCGATCTCGGCGCAAACCGGAACCGCCCGCGCCTCGATGATCGCCTCGACGGTCGCGACAAAAGTGAAGGCCTGCGTGATGACTTCATCGCCAGGCTTGAGGTCCAACGCGGCCAGCGCGACGCGCAGGGCTGCAGTCCCGGACGTGACAGCCAGCGCATGCGGCACGTGCATCGCCTCGGCGAAAGCAGCCTCGAACTCGCGCACCTTGTAGCATCCGCGTCTCAGCGCATCGAATCCGTGGCGGAATAATATTCCTCCGCTGGCGAAGACCTCGCTGATTTCCGCCTGCTCCTCGGGGCCTATCAATTCAAATCCTGGCATTTAGCATTCCTGGTTTTTGGTCGAGCCGAACACGACCGAGAATCCTGACACCTTCAATTCCATCGCCTCGATGATCGAGAAATGGCTCGAGATCCCGTCGACAAGATCCGCCGCGCTTTTGACGAACCCGATCGGATCCGGCGGGATATCAAGACAGACAAGAAGATAGCGGGAGTGGTGCGACAAGGTCCTGAGCAGCCCCCGCCAATCGGCCACATACGACAGGATCTCGCAGCAAACCGCAAGATCGGCTCCCGGGGAGGAAAATTCCTGTGCCAATTTGGCAAGAGCGTCAGGATTGCTGACATCCGAAGGGCGGAAGATAATATCAGGATACCTGACCGCTGCAGTGGCAATGGCAGACTCCGAAACATCCACCCCCACCACCTCATTGTTCCGCTTTTTCAAAAGGTGCGTGAATGAACCTTTGCCACATCCGATATCCAGAATTTTTCCGAAATTATACATCCCGATAATCTGCAGGGAAATCAACCGCTGCAGTTGCCGACTGTCATCCTGGTGCCAAGAGTCATACCCCTCAACAGACTCGTGCTTATACATCTTTTCCCAATCACCGACCAATGTCCTGGTATTCTGATCGAAAACGTATTTGTGATAACCGGCCATAGTTTACATATTTTTGAAGATGGCAGATACCGTCTCCAGGGTCAGGATATTCCGCCACCCGCTCCCGAGAGCGTTTGTGAGGGGTTTTTCGTGGATGACGGTGCTTTCAAAAAGCGCTTGGAACTGCGCGGCGTCCAGACCGGCACAAACGCCCTCTGGCAGGCTAACGTTCTGGCGCTTCAGCATTGACTCGAACTCCCCGCTGGCCTCGGGGTAATACTCCGCGAGTGCCCGGAGCGCGATGCAGTTCGCCACGCAGTGATGCAGGCCGAGCACGACGCTCAGGCCAGCGGAAAAAGGGTGAACCAGACCGACGTAGCTCGTGGCGATCGCGCAGCCGCCGAGATAGGAGGCCACCATGAGCTTCTCCCGCGAGTCCGGGCTCATCATATCGTCCGCATGAAAGACCTGTCGGCAGAGGGCAATGGTCTCGCGGGAATAGGCGTCGCCGACCGGGTTACGATAGCTACCAGCCATGGACTCGATACTGTGGATAAAGGCGTCCATCCCGGTATAAAAATATTGATCGCGCGGAACAGTGGCAGTGAGGTCCGGGTCCAGAATGAGTTGATCGAAGACCGTGTGATCGCTGTTCATGCCGAGCTTGAGCCCGGTTGTTTCATTAATCATCACACACGTGCGCGTGGCCTCGGCCCCCGTCCCGGAAATCGTCGGCACAGCTATCTTATAAATTCCAGGTAATCTCACAAGATCCCAGCCCTGGTATTGGGCGGCTGTTCCCCCGTTTGTCAGGAGGTTGGAAACCGCCTTGGCCGTGTCCATCGTGATCCCGCCGCCCATGCCGACGATGGCTGCAGGCCGGGCGAAGCCTTCTGCACGCAGCTCGCTTACCAAGCGGTCGATCCCGTCGGTCGTTGGCTCTTCCTTCGTTGAAACAAAGGCGATTTTGTCATCGGACACCGCTCCCAGGCGCTCCAGTGTCCGGGGTCGGTTGGAAAAAAACTCATCCACGACAAATACAACCTTAGGCGGGGCATCAACCGCCTTCGCGCCCGCCCTGCGCAGCGCAACGTAGGAGGGTAGTTCATCTAGTGAGCCAGCCCCAAAATGGAATCCCCCCACATTTTTGACTCTCTTCACACCGGTTTCCAAGATGCATTCTTCTTTCATAAAATATTTCCCGGACTCAGTGGGGTCAAGAGACGCCCGCCTTTTCCTGCTCCGCAGGTTTTCCATAGCCTCCGCGCAGAATTTGCAAAGGAGTTCCCTCGGACACGAGCCGTCCTGCTTCCAAACGGAATAGCCGGTCACAGCGCTCGACAGTACTCATGCGGTGGGCGACAATAATTATCGTCTTCTGGCCGTGCAGGGCATTTACTGCCTCCATCACCTCGGATTCTGTTTTCACATCCAGCGCACTTGTGGCCTCGTCGAGCACCAAAACCTCCGGATTGTGGTAGAGGGCACGAGCGATTCCAATCCGCTGTCTTTGTCCGCCGGAGAGGCGCACTCCACGCTCTCCCACTTTGGTTTCAAGGCCATCCGGCAGTTCCTTCACAAAATCATCCAACCTGGCCGACTTGATTGCGTGGTCGAGAGCTTCCCCGCTGATCTTCTCCTCCGGGATTCCGAAGGCAATGTTAAGGCGGAGACTGTCGTCCTTGAGAAAAATCGTCTGCGGGACATAGCCGATCTTTTTCTGCCACTCGGCCGTAACGAATAGGATGTTTTGGCTGTCAACTTTCACGGTGCCAGAGGAGGGCTCCAAAAGACCGATCAAAATATCGACCAGCGTGCTTTTTCCGGCACCGCTGCCGCCGATAAATCCGACAGTGGAGCCTTTCGCGATGGAAAGGCTGATGCTGTCCAGTGAGGACGAAGCGGCCGTCGCGTATTGGAAGCCCACCCGGTCCATTGCAATGGACTTTTCGAAAACAAGGGCGGATTCCCGACCGTCAAGGACTGGTTCCTCAAGCGAATGGAGTTCAGAATGCAGAGTGTCAACGACAGGAAGAACATACTGGAGGCTCTGCAGGGCGGTCATGATGCGGCTGAAAGAAGGCATGATGCGGAAGGCTGCAGCTGCGAACACGCCCAAGGTCGGGAGGAGTGATTCCGGGCTGCGGCCTTGAAGGAGCATGGTCAGCACCAAGCCAGCGATCGCAGTCACGGCAAACAACTCCAAGATCAGCCTTGGCAGGAGCAGGAGTGTGGCTTGACGTCTTCCCACCCGGGCCCACTCCTCGCTGTGTGACTGAAAACGGCCCACAAAATCGTCCTCGCAGCCGAACATTTTGACCTCCTTCACACCGCTGAGGCCCTCCATGAGATACCGTAGTCGCGATTCCTCGTGCAGTTGCCGCCTCTCCCCCCATTTGATGGTGTGCTTACGCAAAAATGCGTTTGCACACCACGCTACGGCTCCAAGAGACGACACCACCACTAACGCCCCCACCGGTTCGATGCACAGTAGAAGCGCGGAGATGCCAAAAATGACAAGAAATTCCGTCAGGAGCAGCATGGCGGACAGAAATCCGTTCTGACTGAATAGCGTCGCCTCATGAGTGATGTTGCGCACCAGTTCCGAGGAGTTCCGCTGGAGATGAAAACAATACGGCCGCGAGAGATAACCGGCAAAAAGCCGCTCCGACAGGTGCAACTGAACGCTGAAGATAAACTTCATCTGCCTCCACGTGAGGAAGGCAAGGAAAGCTGTTTTTACTGCGTAAGCGGCGACCAGAACAAACATTCCAGCCATCACGACCTGCTGGTTGGAGGGGTTGCCAAATCTATCCAGCCATGCCGCCAGCGGCGGGAAAGCCTCACCGATATTGGCCTGAGTCATCAGGGCGAGAGCGGGAATAACAAGCCCGATTCCCAAGGTTTCCAGGACCATCCCAACCAGCATGAGCAGGAAAATGACAATGCTGTGCCTTCTCTCATCTGGAGATAGAATCTGCCAGATTTTTGCTAATACGGACGTATTGATGAACCGGCCCATGAAAGGAGCGTCAGAAATGAGAGTGGTTAAACCTAAAAAAAGCGATTGGACAGAATTAACAGAATTTACCGAATTTATAGAGAGGAACTTACAGAAAGCTTGCAGCCCACCCTATAGGGTGAGAGCCATTTTCTTTGTAACCCAATTCTGTTCATTGTGTTAATTCTGTCTAAACTCTTCATTTGCTCTTTTTAGGTTAAAACAAATCAGCGGCGGCATCTTTACATAATACGCTCTACACCGCACGGTGTTGCCAGCGGTCCCGGATATTTCTGAAAAAACGGTGGGCGGAGCGCAGCGGGGCGGTGAGCCTCCAGGAGAGCGACGACTGGATCGATTTGATGCGAGTCTGAAGGCGATCGTTTTCTTCGTTTAGCGAGGCGAGGACCTGATCAACGGGAGTGGCGTGGCTGTCGGATCCCTCACGTGCGAGGCTCACTTCAAGAAGTTCTTCTGCCGGAGGGCGTGAAAATCGAGCCCAAGGATTTCCGGACTGTTCGTAAGGAACGGTGGTTGCCTTGTTGGCGGAGAGGGGATCGCCATTCACTTCGCTTCTCGACCCTGTGACGAACCTTCCGCCGAGGACGTTGTCGCCGGGAGCGGCCTTGCGGATAAAGCAAATGGAGTTAACAAATTCGATCGAGTGGATTTTTTGAAGATCCTCCCAACGGATTTCCGCGTCGAATCGATCCAGAGCCCCTTTCAAAAGTTGCACCGGGGCGAGATCGATTCCCCAGTGTTCGGAGTTTACGATGTCACAGAGGTTCTTAAAGAAGGAGATCGAGGAGAAGGGATCGAAGAGGCCGCCTTCGAACTCCTGCCAGTAGCTGCAATGCAGATCTTCCACCACAAAGACCCCGCCTTCCTTGAGCTTCGGAAAATACAGGCAGAATGTTTTAATAATATCACTTGAGCGGTGAGAGCCGTCGTCAATAATCAGGTCGTATGTGCCACACAGGGAATGAATTGTCTCCTGCGCGGCCGGGGAATTGGCATCCCCCACGACCACATGGATGCGGGAATCGGCGAAGCGAAGGTTTCCGCAGAGCGGATCAATGTCGCAACCGACCAGGATTTCTGCATTTTGAAAATAGCGCGACCAAATCTCTATGGATCCTCCGTTTTGAATTCCGACTTCGAGGAGGCTCACCGGACTGTCCCGAAAGGGGCCCAGGTTTCTTTCGTAGTGGCCAAAGTAGCCTCTCCATTTATCAGCGAGTTTTCCCTCGTGGCCACGGTAGAGGGAGGCGAGATCGGGTTCTTGCGGGTTGCAGCTGGTCACATCAATTGATTGTTTGTTATTGCGGTGCTTTCCCGGCGGCTTCGTCGGGAATCTTGTTTGTTTGCCAGACAAGCCTGGGCCTGACAAATCCGGGAAGAGGACCTTTGTAGCCCCCGCGTAAGGAATCGGGGCCGAGGTCGTCAGTGACGGTCAACTTGATGGCATCGTTGGCGAGCGCGTGGGAAATTCCGGTCTCGTTAGCCTCCCCGAGGCCGGCGGAAATGGTCAGGACACCGGGCGTCAAAAAGTCGCCGGGGATGACAAAGGTGGAGCGGTAGCAGCCCGGCTCCATCTGGCGTTTGCGAAACTCAGGGTTGGTGTCGCATGTCCAAAAAAGAATATTGGCGAGTTCATCGCTCACGTAGGCCGCCGGGCGCAGAAGGAAACGCGTGTTCAGGATGCGGAAATCCATATGGAACTGAAACGGGCTATTCGACACAAGCGACGCGACAGAATTTCCTTCGCAATCGGTGATCCGGCAGGACAGGATTCTAACCGTTTCGTCACCCGGTTGTTCCCCGGGAGCAAAAAACACTTCGTTCTGGTGCTCTTCCTTGGGATTCTCCGATTCTCCCTCGCCAGGTGAGTCCCCTCCAGAAACCTGCTCATGGATCGAGTCCTGATAAAAACTCAAGGCAACCATCGGCTCGTCGTCGCAGATGACGGCTCCATTCTTCAGGCAAATCGCCCGCTTGCATATTTTTCGAACGAGCCCGGCTCCATGAGAAACAAAGAGAACGGTCCTCCCTTCGCGAATGATGTCCTGAAGTCGCTGGATGCAGCGGTTTTGAAAATTTTGGTCACCGACAGAGAGGACTTCGTCCACAATCAGGATCTCAGACTGCAAAAATGCCGCCACCGAGAAGGCCAGGCGCACATACATGCCGCTCGAGTACCGCTTCACAGGAGTGTCGATAAACTTCTCGACTCCGGCAAAGGAAACGATTTCGTCAAACTTCGTTGCGATCTCGGGCTTTTTCATGCCCTGAATGGATCCGTTCAGATACACATTTTCCCGACCGGTCATCTCGGGGTTGAAGCCGGTGCCGACCTCGAGCAGGCTGCCGACGCGGCCATTGATCCGCACCTCGCCGGTTGTCGGAGAAGTAATCCGCGAAAGAATTTTCAGCAGGGTGGATTTTCCAGCTCCGTTGGCACCGATGATTCCGACCGTCTCGCCCTCCTCGATTTCAAAGCTGATGTCCTTGAGTGCCCAGAATTCTTCGCGCGCACTCTTCGCGACCTCCTTCCGGCTGGGACGCAGGCCGAGGCCGGCAGCCATCTCATGCCAGAGGACTCCCCGGTTGATGGAACCCAAGTGGTAGAGCTTCGAGACGTTTTCTATAGAGATGGAGAGCATTCTAGTGAAATGGGGAATTCGAAATGGAGTCGCGGTGGAAAGTTTCCGTTAAATCGTATCGGCGAAGGTCTTCTCGGCGCGGCCAAATTCGATGACGCCTATAAAGAAGACAATGGTCGTGATGCCGAGGCTCACCAGCCACTGCCAGATTTCAACTTCACCCTTGCCCATCATGGCGAAGCGAAAAGCCTCGACGATCGGCACGACCGGGTTCGCAATCATGACCCATTGTAGGGAATCGGGCACCATTGATCGCGGGAAAAAGATGCAGCTGGCATACATCCACAGCTGGATGCCCGGGGCAACGGCCAGTTGTAAGTCCTTGAAGCGTGTGGTGAGAGCCGAGATGAGGCACCCGCACCCCATGCCAAGCATGGCCGTCTGTAAAATCAGAAACGGAATGATGACAATTCGATAGCTGGCCTCGATCGGATACCCTGCAAAAAGAAAGTAGAGGTAAAACCCAAAAAAGATCAGAAACTGAATCAGGAAATGCCACATGGCCACGATGCTCTGCGCGATCGGGACGGAGAGTCGGGGGAAGTAGATTTTCGTGAAGAGGTGGGCATTGCCGGAGAACGTGTTGGATGTCTTGCTCAGAACAGCCGAGAAATAATACCAGATGGTCACCCCGCTCATATAGAAGAGAAATTTTGGGATCTCATTTGTCGGCAAATTGGCAATCCTTCCAAAGATGATCGTCATCACGACGCTTGAAATGATTGGCTGGACAAAGAACCAGACCGGACCAAGGACCGTTTGTTTGTGCTGGGTTACGAGATCACGCCGGACAAACTGGTAAATGAGGTCACGGTAGCGCCAAATCTCTCGGAAGGGGATGTCAAGCAGCGGTTTCTTTGGCGTAACGACCGCTGTCCAGGTCTGCGTGGTTGAGGAGTTTGAGGGCATGCGAGGGATTAAAAATCGGGAAGGGGTGGAGGTTGGAAACGGGCGGGGGAACGCTTAAGAAACCGTTTGGCCCTCAGGCCGGGCCGACGCAGGAATTCCAGACTCTCGCGATTCCGGCGGCGAGTGGAATGGACGGGTTCCATCCGGATCTCTGTTTGAGCCGGGTGCTGTCGAGGATGTTGGCTTCCACGTCAAATCCCCGGGGGGCGAGCACACGCGTCCGGATGGGCTTTCCGGCAGCGTTCGCGAGAGGTTGGAGGAGGGCCAGAATATCTGCATTCGATGTCCCGACACCTGTCCCGATGTTGTAGGTCCCCCCATCGTCGCCGTGATTCAGTGCGGCGAGGATTCCGGAGGCGACATCGGTGACGTGGATGTAGTCGCGGATTGTTCCCTCGGCTCCATAGAGGCTGATCTCGCGATCGGAGGCGATGGCTTCGATGGCGGTGGCAATGAACCCTTGCCCGGTCCTGGCGCGCTGGTCGTCGCCATAGGCATTGGCCGGTCTTGTCACCACAACCGGAAGCCCGGCGATGCGGTGGAACATCATGGCATACCTTTCGGCTGTCAGTTTCGTGATTCCGTAGGGGCTCAGAGGGGAAGTCGGATGGTCCTCGGTGATCGGAAGCGATTTGGCAGGGCCGTAAACCGTGCCGCCGGACGAAACCAGCAGGATCCTGCGCACACCTGAGGCAGTGCCTTCCTGCAGCAAACCGACGCTTGCCGGCAAGTTCGATAGAAGGTCAAAAATTGGATCTTCGAAACTGGTTTTTGGAACGGTCGAGTAGGCGAGATCAATGACATCACACCCAGGGCTGAGCAGGGGCTTCAGTGTGGTGCGGTCGCTGTAGTCGCCGCTGACATACCGGCAAGTGGAAGGGAGGTTGGGGTCGGCATGAGGACGTCGGCCAAGCACGATGACTTCCCTTCCGGCCTCGTGAAGCATCCGGGTGACATGGCGGCCGATAAAGCCGGATCCGCCGATGACAAGGCAATGGCTCATGCCTGATTTTGCGCGTAGTAGTGGCAGCGTGCTCGAGCGAAAAATTCCTCGATGGGGAACGCGTTGATGAGGGCTTTGATATGCCCTGGCCCGAGCCCGAGAACAAGGTCGGCATCCAGGGTCAGGCGGGGACGGCCGCAGGCAACTGCCGCAAGGCCCCCCACGATGCAGTAGGGGATGCGGGCAGATTCGAGCCTCCGGGTGATCAGATTAATCTCCTGCATATCCTGTCAAAATCACTTTGCGGGTCTTGGCCTGAATCGCCTCCTCCGTCCAATCTGGGTGCAATGACCGGAGCCCGCTTTTTTTTAATTTCCCAAGCGGTTTGGTAAAGGGCCAGGGCGGTTGAAAGGCGCTTCCCCGGTGTCATTTTCCTGATCAGCTGCTTCTGAAGCTCCTCGGCTCTGAGTTGGTGACTTACAACTTTACCAAATGGTCCGACAGCCGTAGTCCTTGAAGGGCTCATCCGGGCTGATAATAGACAAGTTATGCACGAGGCTCTCCGCCGCAATGAGACGGTCAAACGGGTCGTTGTGAACCGCAGGCAATTCGGTCGAGCGGTAGAGAGATTCCCGAACGAGATCCAGGATTTCAATGTTTTGCAGCCGGACCTGCTCTTCGATCCAGTAGCGCGGCGGCTGGGGCAGAGGAAGCTTTCCTGTGCGGTATTTCAGGGAGATTTCCCACACCGATGCGAGGCTCATATGCCGCGTCTGGCTATTCTCTCCAAGTCTGCGGGTCGCTTCCGCGCTCAACTGGCCCGGTGCGCTCGTCAGCCAAATGAACGTGCAGGTGTCCAACAAATACCCGCTCAAAGCCCCCACCTCTCCAACTCCTGATTGGTCATCGGCGCAAAAGCATCCGCAGCGATCTCAAATCCGGCAGATGTCGGAATTCCCACCGGCGGATTTTTCTTTGTTACCTCCTTTGCCGGAACAATTTTCGCCACAAGCTGTTTTCCACGGCAGACCAGAACCTCTTCTCCTGTCTCAACGACATGGAGGATCCGCGACAGATGAGTTTTGGCTTCGTGAACTGTAACAGTCATATCAAGAGACTAGATCTAGTCATGACTAAGTCAAGAATTACCCTCGAACCCCAAGCTGGTTCCTGACGATGTCTGGGCAACAGTTCAGCGCTACGCGAAATACGCCGGGGTGAGGGGGTCGGGGACGGGGAGGCCCTGGAGGGAGGCCATGTCGGCATCGACCATGATTTTTGCGAGTTCGGCAAATTTGACCTTGGGCTCCCAGCCGAGCTGGCGCTTGGCTTTTGAGGCATCGCCGATGAGGAGGTCCACCTCGGCCGGACGCTCGTATTTGTGATCGTATTTGACGTAGTCCTTCCAATCGAGGTTCACGTGGCCGAAGGCAACTTCGAGGAATTCCCTGATCGAGTGGGTTTCGTTGGTGGCAACGACGTAGTCGTCCCCGGCGTCCGCCTGCAGCATCATCCACATGGCCTCAACGTATTCTGCCGCGTAGCCCCAGTCCCGCTTGGCCTCGAGGTTGCCGAGGAAGAGCTCTTTTTGGTGTCCAAGCTTGATGGAGGCAACAGCGCGGGTGATTTTTCTGGTGACGAAGGTTTCGCCGCGACGGGGGCTCTCGTGGTTGAAAAGGATCCCGTTCGTGGCGTGCATCCCGTAGCTTTCGCGGTAGTTCACCGTCACCCAGTAAGCATACATCTTCGCCGCGCCGTAGGGGCTGCGCGGCCAGAAGGGCGTGGTTTCTTTTTGCGGCACCTCCTGGACCTTCCCGAACATTTCGCTGCTCGACGCCTGATAAAACCGCGATTTGACGCCGGCCTCCCGCATGGCTTCCAATATGCGGATGGTGCCCAGTCCCGTGACGTCCCCTGTGTATTCGGGGATGTCGAAGCTCACTCGCACATGGCTCTGCGCTCCCAGGTGATAAATCTCGTCCGGCTTGAGCGCATAGATCAGCTTCACCAGATTGACCGAGTCCGCGAGATCCCCGTAGTGGAGGAAAAGCCGGACGCCATTGACATGTGGATCCTGATAGAGGTGGTCAATGCGCGAGGTGTTGAACGTGCTGGCGCGGCGGATGATGCCGTGCACTTCGTATCCCTTCGCAAGGAGCAGGTCGGCCAGATACGATCCGTCTTGTCCGGTGATGCCTGTGATGAGTGCTTTTTTCATGATGTGTGGGAAAATCTTGCCCCAGGCGGTTACGCAGGTGTCGGCTGCCAAATCGGATCCTCGGTTCCGCAGAGGTGGTTCTGAAGCCGGGCGAGCAGGAACAAAAGGTCCGAGAGGCGGTTGATAAGGATGCAGACCTGGGGGGTGAGTTTGTGCACGGCTGCCAGCGCGATCGCTTCGCGCTCGGCCCGTCGGCAGATGGTCCGGCAGATGTGAATCTGAGCCGCCGCCGGAGTTCCCCCGGGAAGAATGAATGCGCGAAGCTCTGGAAGCTGAGCATGAATGCGGTCAATGACACCCTCGATGTCGGCGACCTCGGATGCGTCGATTCGTTTCAAAGCCCTCTTATCCCCGATCGTAGCGAGGTCGGCTGCGATCCGAAAAACGAGATTCTGAAGGTCTACGAGGATCTTTCGAACTTCTTCTTCCGACCCGAAAGCGATGGCCAGGCCCAGCCCCGCATTCAATTCATCAAGGGTTCCGACGGCAGAAATCCGCAGGTCGGTTTTTGCGACCCTCTCGCCGGAGTAAAGGCTGGTCTCCCCCCGGTCGCCGGTTTTTGTGTAAATTTTCAAGGATACAGGTGGGATTCAGCAGGCGGCGGGCATTGGACGGCGAGCGCAGTAAGTGAGCGGTCTCCTGTCCATCATTTTCGGTACGGATCTAGCAGTTGAAGCGCCTCGATATCTGCAAGATCCTGCGGCCGCCCTGCGCTCCTTTTCATCTCCAAGAGTGTGTGCAATGAAACAATCGGAGCATCAAGCCCGGGCCCAACATTTTGAAACCCTGCTCGGGTCATCTCAGCATCAAAATCAAAAGGCTCGTAAACAAAAACATCAACCGGCGTGCGTCTGTGTAGATCACCCCAGAGCTGCAGAACCAGCATTGGCTTTTACTCGCGCCACCGTTCGCGCAGGGACGCATCGGCAAAATGTTCGGGAGTAATCGGAACCCGGGGACGGAAACCTGCATTTTCCAGGGCTGTCAGCCCCTTGATGACGTTTCCGGATTCAAGCTGGATCACCTGGTCGACATTCTTGGTCATCCGCTCGAATCCGTGGGCATTGACCGCCAACCCGCCGACAATCAGGTATCTCACCCCGGCATTATTCAGCGCCCGCACAATGGCCTCAACACTGCGAATTTCCATAAAAACGCCTCCGGCCATTCCTCATGCCAAATTCCCCATTTTGCATTCCCGCCGCAGCCGGGCAGGCTGCCGCCTTTGGTCATCAGCGGCTTTTTGCCACTGGTCCATGCAGATTTTTTCGTTTTTTTCCCTGTTTTTCACAGGCTGGCACCTCCGGGGTGCTAACTCACAAGGAACCGCAAAATCCAAGGCATCATTTTCTGGCCTCGTTTCATCCAGTGCTTGAGCCGCTCGATTCGCTGAAACGCGATCTTTTGCGCGTCGTCGTCCATCAGCCGCGCCTCCGCCTCCATGCGCCCGATCCGCTCCATCGCTCGCTGCATCCGGGGATTCAGCTCCTCCTTGATGAATGCCGCCGCGAACTTGCTCAGCTCCAAGTCCGCCACGTAGTGGTCGCGGCGCTCGCCGGGCGTGTAAACCACTTTCACCGCCCCGACGGACCGAAGCAACTTCAGCCCTTGGCTCGCCGCCCCCATGCTGATCTTCAGCCGATCAATCAGATCGTCCATCGTCAGTGGCTCTGGAGCCACAAAAAGCAGCCCGTAAATCTCCCCCACCGACTTTGGCAAACCAATCAGCTTCAGGAAGCTGATGAACATCTCAATCGCTTCAATATCCAGCCGAGACAACGACTCGGACTTCGTGCTGGATAGGACAGAATTCATGGAGCGTCAGCGATTATGCTGCGAAACTCAGATTCTTCAATAAAAAATGAAGAAAAGAGTTTTGCCTGGGGTTCGATCAAAAATTCGGTGAGTTTCCCTGCAAATGGGGGACTGGGTTGGGTGGGACTCGAACCCACAACCAACGCCTTAAAAGGGCGCTGCTCTACCATTGAGCTACCAACCCGAATGCTGAGATAATAACTTACCTTCAACCACTTCGGCGATCCTATTTTTTCCCATGCCGCCCCGCCATTTTACCCTGCCAGACCGCGGACATGACTTTGGTGCAGAACAGCGGACTAGCATAACCGGTTTGGAAAACGACTGGATCATGCCTCCACCGTCACAAACATGTCGGCATACTATGGCCTTGCGAAACACAGGGGCAAGCAAATTCGACGCATCACGATCCGCACGGCTGGGAGGATAAGTGGCGCTGTTGGTCCGGCAATATCTCTGCCCCTTGATAAATAAACCTCTGTCCTGTCGCCATCGGCGACCTCGAAGCCAAGGCACGCCTGGGCGAAAATGTTGGCACCCAATCAGGGACTTCCCGGCCTGCGCCACCTAAATGCATAATGAGACAATGTCTCAATAACGAAATTTTCTCCCTTGCGCGTATTGGAATCCTCTCTAGGTTCCCCGGCTCGATGAAAAAAACTCTCTCTTATTTGGTGGTACTGCTTGGGGTGGTGTGGACGGCGGAGGCCGCGAAGACCGGTCCGCAGCTTGGGCAGCGCATTGAGGCGGTGCGGACGACGGCCTATACCTATGGGGCCGAGTGCAACGGGGACTATCCGGCCTCGAACGCCTTGGGCCAGCCGCTGAAGGCGGGGAAGGTGCGGAGCGCGGCGGCTGACTGGTCACTGTATCCGGTGGGGACTCGGTTCCGGGTTGTGGAGACCGGGCAGGACTACGTGGTGGACGACTACGGGAGCGCGATGGTTGGGAATGGGACGATCGATCTTTTCAAGCCGTCCTCCCGCGAGATGAGCCGGTGGGGCGTGCGCAAGGTGACGATTGAGATCTTGGAGTGGGGGTCGCCGGAGAAAAGCCTGAAAATTTTGAGCGAGCGCAAGAAGCTGCGCCACATCCGGGAAATGGTCTCTCGGTTGCAGGCCCAGCAGGTGATCTAGAAACCCAAGACTTGCGCGGGAGGCCGGGTTGGAGGAAAGTCGCTGTCATGGCCAATGAGTTGACACTGGGAGATCCGGCACCCGCATTTTCTGCGGTGGCTGTCGGGGCGGAATTCGGCGAAGGAAAGACGGTCTGCCTGTCAGATTTTGCGGGGCAAACGGTCGTGTTGTATTTTTATCCGAAAGACGACACGCCGGGGTGCACGGTTCAGGCGTGTGCGCTGCGCGATCGGTATGCCCACCTCAAGGAGTCGAAAGCTGTCGTCTTCGGCGTGAGCGTGGACTCGCCGACGAGCCACAAGAAATTTATCGAAAAATACGAGCTTCCCTTTCCGCTGCTTAGCGACGAATCGCGCGCGATGGTCGAATCCTATGGAGTTTGGGTGGAGAAGAGCATGTATGGGAAAAAATACATGGGCACGGAGCGCTCGACGTTCGTGATCCGCCCGGACGGCACGATCAAATCGATCTTCCGCAAGGTGAAGCCGGAGGAACACACCGAGACGGTCCTCAACGACCTCGCGCACTTTGAACCGTGACTCCCTGCTGACGGTCTTCGACCGGCTGGGGGGGCTGATCGAGAAGCTGCCGGGCGGACTACAGAAACCGATCCTCCGCGAACTGACGCCCATCCGCCAGCTCTTCCTGGAGCAGCGTCCGGCCCGGCTGCTGTTGATCGGAACAGGGGGGCCACCGCCTCAGGAATTCCTGGCGTCGCTCGGGACGGTCGAGCTGACGACCGGAGGCAATGACAATGGGTGGCGGTCGTTTGTGGCACCCGGCCGGGGGGAGATTCAGATTTTGGACGCAAGGTGCCCGTCGCCGACGGAATTTATCGAGGCGGGTCTGGCGCGTCAGCCGGCGGATATTGTGATTTTTTTCGGAGACGGCGAGGCGGAGGCTGCGGACTGGCAGGAGTCGGTCCGGCGAGCTGGCACGGGGGACGTTCCGGTCATCGGGATTGCGCCCGGCGCTGGCTTTCAACTGCAGGCCCGGCTGTCGGCGGAAAGCTCGCTGGCCAAGCGCGTTCCCCGCGTGATGACGTTTGGCGATCCGCTGTGTGATGAGGCGATCTGCGCGGCGCTTCCCCTCCCCGCCCAACTGGATTTTGCAAGGGTGACGAATGCCCGTCGCGCTCAGGCGCATATTGCCGGCTCGCTTCTCAAGTCGTTCAGCGCCGTCTGCGGTGTGATCGCGGTCCAACCCATTCCTTTCGCCGACATGCCGATCCTGACCACGCTGCAAACGCTCATGGTCGGCATGATCATCCACACGACCGGGCGGCCATTCAGCATGCGGCTTGTAGCGGAATTTCTCGGCGCCCTCGGCTTCAATATCGGCGCCGGGTTTGTCCTCCGCGAGGGGGCCCGGGCGATCGTCCGGGTCGTCCCCATCTGGGGAAATGCCGTCTCGGGCTTCGTCGCCGGCGCCGGCACCTACGCGATCGGCAAAGCCGCCATCGCCTACTTCATCGAGGAAACCCCCATCCACGAAACCCGCAAAATTTTTCGCTCCCTGCGACCGAGATTCGGGAAAAAGAAACCGCCCGCCCTGCCGCCGGGGTAAAAAGCTCAGCGATAATCCTTGCTGCAAGGCGACTGTGAGGGTATAGAATATATACCGTGGAGTTTGAGTATGATCCAATCAAAAGCCAGCACAATCGGAAGAAGCATGGGATTGACTTCCGCGAGGCCCGGATCCTCTGGCAGGACGAGGATCGATTGGTCATCCCGGCTCGCAGCGATACGGAGGAGCGATACGCACTCCTGGGGAAAACAAAAAACAAGATATGGGTCGCCTTTTACACACTACGCGGCGATGCCATCCGGATATTTTCAGTGAGGCGGGCACGCGAAAAGGAAGAACAACAATATGACAGCGGAAGAACTAGATAAGATTTTCGATGACGGCAAGGAGGACATCCTTCCATATCTCGATTTGTCGAAGGCGGTCAGACCCGGACATCAGGCCAGACGCGTCAATGTGGATTTTCCTGCGTGGATGATCACGAAACTCGATTTTGAGGCTGATCGTTTGGGTGTGCCCCGGCAATCACTCATCAAGGTGTGGATTGCCGAGCGACTGGCTGGAGCCCGAAAGCTAAAAATGGCCGACCAGGCCGATTGAGAACATAAGTAAATGGGGTCACATCTTGATATTTGACACATTCTTTTCGATTTTCCCGCCCACCCTCGCCAGCGCCCGGTCTTTTTTCATTCGCCCTTCAAGCCGCCTCACTGCATGCATTACGGGAGTTTGTGTCATATATCAAGGTGTGACCCCAATAGCTCGAAGATGTGACCCCAATAGCTCGCACTTCAGGCGAAAGGCCATCTCACCTTGGATCACATCGTGCAACGGAGTGCCCGATCCACCTCACCGACTTAAATCACACCCCGGTGAGCCGTCATTTGCAGACCCGGCTCGACACCCCGGACGGGTGCGGTAGGATCAGACCATGGATGACAGCGAAACCCTGCCTCCGGAGTTGGAAAGATTCTGGAGAACCGATGACGGTCTCACAGCCGTGGAGCGCGCCGTGGCGTATGGGATTGATCTGTCTCTGATCGATGACAACCTGCGTCTCACCCTCTCCGAGCGGTTGGCCAGAAATGATTCGATTGTCAACGAAGCCGAATCGCTTCGTTCAGCCTATTTAAAATCCCGTGAAGGAACTGACACGCATTACCAAGCGGCTCGCTGAATTTCGGGTTGAGTTTGTGATTGCTGGAGGGCTGGGAACGCTCATGCATGGCAGCGCATTGATGACCCGGGATGTGGATGTCGCCTGCCGGATGGAGCCGGACAATTTGCTCCGTCTCTTCGAGGCGCTTGAAGACCTGCAGCCCGCGCATCGCATGACCCCGCAGCGGTTGCCGTTCACCCGCGCGCAGGCGGAGCAGGGCGGGTTGAATCATCTTTACCTTTCCACCGATTGGGGACAACTCGATTGCCTCGGCGAAATCAAGGGCATCGGCGGTTATGCCGAGTGCTTTGCCCGCAGCGAAGCCCTGGACCTCGACGGCTGCGAAATCCGCGTTCTCACGCTTGATGCCCTGATCGAAGCCAAGCGGGCGATGGGCCGACCGCGCGACCTGCACGCCGTGCTGGAACTCGAAGCCATTCGCGAGCGGCTGCGGGGATAAAGCCCCGCCTTTTCAATAACTCACTTTGAGGCGCATGAAACAACGGGGCACGGCCATGGGAACAAAGCTTTGGGGTCACATCTTGACATTTGACATTTTGTTTTCAATTTGCTTGTACACTCTCGCCAGCGCGCGGTCCTTTGTCATTCGCTCCTCGAGTCGCTTCACTGCATCGGTCACCGCTGAATCCGCCGTTGCTCCCATCCATTCTGCAAGAGTCCGGTTGGGCACTCCGGCGTGCCGTCGTGCCATCATCATCACCATGGCTTCGCCCCAGTTGCCTCTCCGATCCCGGAAAACCTCCCACGGCTCTCCCTTCACCTTGCTCACAATGGCAACAATCTCCTGCAAATCCATTTTTCGACGGATCGCCCGCACGTCGGGTTGTTCGGCTATATTTCCTTGCGTTTTCTCGCGAACGCGCTCCAGCAATTCCTCCCCCCCAAGAACCAGTCCACCCACGAGTGATTCCCATGGTGATTCTTCCAATCCTCCACGGATGCCTTCCTCCAAATAGCGCCGATACTCCCGCCTCGCCCTGGCGGCGCGGCCAAATGCGGCAAGGATTTCCTCGCGATGTAGCCAGGGCGGACTTTTCTGCCAACCGCAATAGGCCCGGAGCGAACTCCAGCGATACACCTCCATCGCGCGGAGCCTCTTGAAAATAAGCTCCTCATCCGCTGGTTCTCCCATTCCCTCTCGGTCCGCAGCACGAGCCGCCTTGCCCAAGCCATGGCGCTTCGTGCGCACGGGATTCAGATGAATATAACGGCTCAGAAAGACGCCCCACTCTAGAAAATCCACCACGACGGCCTTGAAGCGTCCTTGAAAAAGGTGGCCGCTGCGGCGGTGGCGTCGATTGAACCACACGCTATAGCTCACCCCAAGCCACTGCATCCCGGCACTCAACCCCGTTGCTCCAGCCATCCGCAGGAGCAGATGGTAGTGGTTATCCATGAGGACGTAGCCATGAATCTCCAGCCCGAATCGGCCCTCCAATTCTCCCAGGAGCCGGACAAAACGCTCCCGGTCGGCATCCGTCCGGAAGATGTCCCTGCGCTCGTTTCCTCTCCCAGTCACATGATACCATCCACCCGCATATTCACATCGCAACGCCCGCGCCATCCGCGTGCTATACAAGGGCGTGTGTCATATGTCAAGATGCGACCCCAATGGCTGCGCAAGCCAATTGACTCCAGGCGTGACTGCTGAATCCGCCGTCACTCCCATCCACTCTGCTAGAGTCCGGTTGGGCACTCCCGCGTGCTGTCGTGTCAACATCATCACCATGGTTTGCCACAGTCGCCTCTCCGATGCCCCCAAGACTCCCACGGATCTTCTTTCGCCTTGCTCACCATGGCAACGATCTCCAGCAAATCAATCCTGCGAGGGTTTTTCGGCATAACGAGTTGTTCGGCAATATCAGATGCAGATAACGGCTCAGGGAGACGCCCCACTCCAGAAAATCCACCACGACGGCCTTGAAGCATCCTTGATAAGGTGGTCGCAGCGGTGGTGGTGTCGATTGAACCGCACGCTGTAGTTCACCCCAAGCCACTGCATGACGGCACTCAACCCGGTTTCTTCAGCCATTCGCAGCAGCAGATGATAGTGGTTGTCCATGAATACGCAGCCATGCATCTCCAGCCCGAATCGGTTCTCCAATTATCCCAAAAGACCGACAAATCGCTCCCGGCCTGCATCCGTCCGGAAGATCTCCCGGCGCTCGGTTCCTCTTCCGGTCACATGATACCCTCCCCCCGCATACTCACATCGCAACGCCCGCGCCATCCGCATGCATTACGGGAGCTTGTGTCAAATATCAAGATGTGACCCCGATGGCTGTGGGAGCCAGGGCAATCATAGCGCAGGTGGGAATTGTCAGAAATACTGGCAGTGGGCCGCGATGGATGGGCAATGGGTTCGGTGGCGTTCATGGTCTTTGCAATGGTGGGTTTCAGGAGGGCACGGTGACGCCCGGGAAACAGGACTCGCAGATGGCTTCGAGGTGGCGGCGGTCGGTGCCGCAGCAGCCGCCGAGGACATTGAGGCGCGGCAGGATGTTGCGGAGATGAAGGTATTGACGCCCGAGTTCGGCGGGGTTACCCGCGTCGAGATCCGGGCTTTCATCGAGCTCCGCGTGGCTGCGGCAGGAGGCGTTCGCACGGACGCCCACGATGCGCCCGAGCCAGGGCGACCCCAACTCCAGCTCCTCGACAAAGTGCGTGGGGTGGGCGCAGTTGATCATGTAGTAGGCCGGTGCCCGCTTGGCCAGTGCGTCCACCGTTTCGATCGCCTCGCGCAGGGTCTGCCCGCTTGGCAGCCGGCCATCGGTCTCCAGCGTGAAGGAAATCACCGCCGGAATGTCCACGGCCGCAGCGGCGTTGACGATGCCGAGCGCCTCCTCGACATAGGTCATCGTGAAGGCGGACACCAGATCGGCATCCGCGTTGCGATAAGCATGGATTTGCGGAAGATGATAATCGGCGGCCTGCGCGGCAGTCATCGTCGCTCCGATCGCGTATCCGTCCCCGCGCGGGCCGACGGCCCCGCTGATGACCATCGGCGAATCCGGCGATTCGAGCTCAGCGCGAATCTCGTGCATCAGGAGGATGCCATCGCGGTTCGCGGCGTCGAGTTCCGCAGGTGAGTAGCCAAGTTGTTCGGCCCAGTCGGG
>JBGSJQ010000096.1:0-17435 GCA_041741775.1 Terrimicrobiaceae bacterium
GGCATTGTTGGGCTTCACACTGCCGCCGTATTGGATGCGCACCTTGTCAGCCGTCTCCTTGTTCGTCAGCGTGGAGAGGACAGCCCGCACGTGGGCGTGGGCGTCCTGCGCCTGTTCGGGCGAGGCATTCCGCCCGGTGCCGATCGCCCAGACCGGCTCGTAGGCGATAACCACGTCCGCCATCTGCTCGGCCGTCACCCCGGCGAGGCTGCCTGTCAGCTGGGTCTCGAGAACTTCTTTTTCCTTGCCCGCGTCGCGCTCTTCGAGCGTCTCGCCGACGCACAGAATCGGCTTCAGCTCGGAGGCCAGCGCCGCATGGACCTTCTTGTTAATGAACGCGTCTGTCTCGCCAAAGATCTGCCTGCGCTCGCTGTGGCCGAGGATGACGTAACGCACGAAGAGCTCGCGGAGCATCGCCGGGCTGATCTCGCCCGTGTAGGCTCCGGACATCTCAAAATACATGTTCTGCGCCCCGAGACGGATCCGCTGGGATCCCCCGAGCAGCTCGGACATCTTTGCAATCGCGGTAAACGGAGGCGCGATCACGATCTCCACCCCGTTAACGTCCTCAACATCCATCCGGAAGTCTTCCAGGAAGCCCTCCGTCTCGCTGACAGTCATGTTCATTTTCCAGTTCGCGGCGATGATTTTTTTGCGCATATGAGTTTGAATTGAGCGGCGATCCTACCGTCCCCGGTCGCGTCCCGCAATAGCGATTCAAATTTCCTTCTCCCGCCGGATTTGCAATGTCTTGCCATTTCGGGCAGATTGCTGTTCTGTGGGGTCCAGCCCGACCCCCACTTTACCAATCGGCCAACATCATTTTTTTCTCCTATTCCCATGAAATCAATTGTCTGGAAAATTTTCTGTGCGGGCACCGCCCTGTTGCTCCTGTCCCCCGGAGCGTGGGCGGCGGAGTCGGCCTCAAAAGCGATCGATCCACAGGCCCTTGGTGTGCTGAAGCGGATGAGCGAGCGGCTCGCAGCGGCAAAAGCCTTCACCTACCAATCTCGCGCTGTCCTGGAGGTCCCCGCAAAAAACGGGCAGTTCCTCACGCTGGTTTCACGAGGCGATGTTGAGCTCAAGCGTCCGGATAAAATCCGCGCGCGCTTCAACGGAGAGGCCCCCCACTTCGACTTTTTCTACGACGGGGTGACGGCGACGGCCTTCGCGCCCAGCACCAACGTTTTTTCCCGCTCCAAGGCCCCGGCGACGATTGACGCCATGCTTCCTGCCTTGGAGGAGGAGACGGGGATCCGGTTTGCTTCCGCCGGGCTCCTTTTCAGCAACCCGTATGAGGTGATGACCCGCGGCCTCACCAGTGCGATTCTTGTCGGGCGCACCACGGTGCTTGGAGCGGCCTGCGACCACCTGGCATTCCAGGCTCCCGGGATCAATTGGGAGATCTGGATTGAGTCCGGTCCACAGGCGCTTCCGCGCCGGCTCGCGGTGACCAATACCCTTCGCCCCGGCTTTCCCCGGGTGCTCGTCGAGTTCTCCGCATGGAATCTCCGCCCATGGCTCCGGCCAAGCACATTTGTTTTCCACCCGCCGGCCGACAGCCGCGAGATCCCATTTGCCACCCTCATCAAACCCTGACCCGACAAACCATGAATCCCATGATTAGGAAATTGCTTCTCTTTGGTTCCCTCGGGGTCGGCCTGGTTTTCCTGCAGGCTGGATGTGCCGGGTATTACTCTTCCGGTCCTGCATATGGCGGACCGGCGTATTGTGGCCCCACGTTTCCAACGGCAGGGTGGGGCGGGACGGGGTTTTATGGCGGGGCTTTCTATGGCAGAGCCTATCCGCGAGCGGTTAACTACAATGCCTGGCGCTCACCCTACTGGAACAACAACCGTTCCGGTTCGTGGCATGGAGCACGTGGCGGCTCGGCCTCGTGGGGTGGCGGTTCCGGTTCGTGGCATGGAGCCCGCGGCGGCTCCGCATCCTGGGGTGGCGGTTCCGGATCCTGGCACACGGCGCGCGGCGGTTCAGGCTCTTTTCGGCGGTAAGGCTTGCGGGAGGCTTTCTCCAAGGCACAATGCTGGCGGATGACTGCAGTTCCTGAAACGAAGGTCTTCGATCTTCGGCAATTGGCGGGCTCACCGGATGCCGACGCGGTCGTCGTCATTGATGTCCTGAGGGCCTTCAGCACAGCCCCTGTCGCTTTCGACCGGGGCGCTCAAAAAATCTACCCGGTGCTGAAGGTCGAGGAGGCTTTTGACCGGCGCGAGCACCATCCGGACCTTATCCTGATGGGCGAGCAGGACTGCCATCCGATCGACGGGTTCGACCTGGGGAATTCCCCGGTGGCTGCCGCGCAGTTTCCCTTCGAAGGGCGGACGGCGGTGCAGCGGACGACGGCCGGGACTCGGGGACTTGTCACCTGCGGGGATGCCCCTGCTCTTTTCGCTGCGAGTTTTCTGGTGGCGGCGGCCACGGTGGCTGCTCTCCGGACCCTCGCCTGCCGGCGGGTGGCCTTCGTCATCACCGGAACCGTGCATTACGGCAATGCAGACGAGGACCTGGCCTGCGCGGAATGGATGGAAGGGCTCCTCTGCGGTCGGGAACCCGACGTCCGGCCGTTCCTCGAGCGCGTGAAGGAATCCGTTGCCGCGGCAACTTTCCTTGACCCTGACACCTCGCTTTACGCCCCGGACGACATCGCATTCTGCGCCCGTGCCGACCGGATGGCCTTCGCGATGCGCGCGGTCCGCGAAAGCCAGGATCTCGTTCTGAGGCCCTGCCGCGTGAAGTTGCCGCCAGGGTAGCTTCGCAACCCTGGGCTGAGAGATTCCATCCCCATCGGGGAGTTCCCCGAAGAAATTTGTCCTGCACCCTTTGCGCTGACCCATTACGCGAGGGGCTTGCGCGGCGGGGGAATCCGGCTATGGTTGGCGGAATGTTCGAGCTGACGCGAAGCGAGCAGAAGTTTATGATCGGTTTTGTCTTGGTGTTCCTGCTGGGCTTTGGGGTCAAGCAGTGGCGTGACGCGACCGGTTCGGCTTCCGCCCCCGCCGCCGTTTCCTCAGAGTAAAAATTCATGCAGACCACCTCCTTTCAAGAAGCCGTCGAAGCTGTCTCCCAAGACGACCGCAGGTATCACCAAGAGTCCTACCTTTTCCTCCGCGATTCCCTGGAGGCGACGATCAAGCGCCGGAAGAAGGCGAAAAAAGAAGTTGGCGGCCACGTCGGAGCTCCCGAGTTGCTGGAGGGGTTCCGGATTCATGCGCTCAACGAATTCGGGCCGATGGCGATGACGGTGCTTGACTATTGGGGGGTGAGGTCGTGCGAAGACATCGGGCAGATGGTGTTCAACCTCGTGAACGCGGGGGTGTTCGGGAAGACGGATGAGGATACCGAAGAGAGCTTCGCGGGAGGCTTCGATTTCGAGGCTGCGTTCGTCGCCCCATTTCGCTCCACGCAAAATGCTTTGAACGCCGCAGGGTCGCGAAGCGTCCGAAGTGGAGAATGAAAGCCGTTTTGATGTCCGTCGCCCTTGCCGTCACGTCCCTGAACCTCCCCGCCGCCGAAGCTCCGTCGCTTCCGGACTCCAGCGCCCAGGTTTTCCATTTTGAAAATGGTCTGACCCTGATCGTGCAGGAGGACCGCAGTGCGCCGGTGGCCAGCGTCCAGGCCTGGTGCGGGACCGGCAGCATTGACGAGGGGAAATGGCTGGGGGCCGGCCTCTCTCACATCCTCGAGCACATGCTCTTCAAGGGGACGACCACGCGCCCGCCGGGAGCCATCGCGGCCGAGGTCCAAAACCTTGGTGGTTACATCAATGCCTATACGTCTTTTGACCGCACGGTCTTCTGGATCGACGTCCCGGCCGAAGGCGCTCCAAAGGCGATGGATATCCTGGCAGATGCCATGATGCACGCGACCCTGCCGGAGGCCGAGTATGCCAAAGAGCAGGAAGTCATCCGCCGGGAATTTGCGATGGGCTTCGACGATCCTGGCCGCCAGAGCTCCCAACTCATGCTGAGGACGGTCTTCTCCGAGAGTCCGCTCCGGCATCCAATCATTGGCTATCTGGACGTTTACAACAAGCTGACCCGCGAGGACGTGGTGGAGTATTACAAGCGGCGCTATGTCCCCAACAACCTGACGTTTGTGGTGACGGGCGACGTGAACGCGCTGGAGCTTCGCGATCAGCTCGCGAAGTTGTTTGAAAAAGAGCCCCGGCAGGCCCTTGATCCGGTTTTTGTCGAGCAGGAGCCCCTCCAGATGGGACGCCGCGAGGCGAACGAGGAATTTCCGACCGAGCTGACCCGACTGACTCTGGGCTGGAGGGTTCCTGGCCTGACCAACCCCGACACGCCCGCTCTGGAGGTGCTTGGCGAAATCCTCGGGTCCGGCAAAAGCTCGATTTTGAACCGCGAAATCCGCGAGCGCAAGGAGCTGGTCCACGCAATCAGCGCCGGGACCATGGCCTTGCAAAATGAAGGTATTTTTGTGATCCAGGCCGTGACAGACCCCGGTAAACGCGAGGCGGTTGAAACCGGGGCGTTGGCCCTGGTCGAGCAGGTCAAGGCGAAGGGGGTCACTCCTCAGGAACTCGAGCGTGCCCGCAAATCGATCCTCTCCAGCCAGCTCAACGCCCTCACGACCACCCGGGGCGTGGCGTCCGATGTCGGCTCGAACTGGCTCCTGACCAAGAACCTGAACTTCAGCAAGCAATACCTCGACGCCATCGGCAAAGTCACTGCCGCCGACGTGCAGCGAGTTGCAAAAGAATACCTCTCGCCCGACCGCCTGAACGTCACGTCGCTGAATCCGCCCGGCTCGCTGGCCAAAGCCGAATCGACTGCCCCCGAAGTCCAGGCCTCCGATATCCAGAAATTCACCCTCTCAAACGGGCTGCGCCTGCTGGTTCGCGAGGACCCACGTCTGCCCCTCATTGCCATCAACGCGGTGTTCCGGGGAGGCCTTCTGGCGGAGACGCCGGAGACGAATGGGATCACAAAGCTCTGCGCGAGCACGATGTTAAAGGGCACGAAGACACGCAGCGCCGAGGAGATCGCCTCGCAGATTGAAAATGTGGGCGGGGGGATTTCGTCTGACAGCGGCAACAACAGCCTCAGCTTCTCGGTCGATGTCATGAAGCCCGACCTTGCGCTGGGTCTGGATATTCTGGCCGATGTGCTATTGAACCCGACCTTCCCGGACCGTGAAGTGGCCTTGGAAAAGGAAAGCCAGCTTGCGGGGATCAAGGCTGAGAATGAGCAGCCCACCAGCGTGGCCCGCAACCTCCTCCGCGAGAACCTTTTTGGATCGCACCCTTACGCCCTGCGCAACTCCGGCTCCGCCAAAGCGGTTGCCGCCCTGACACCCGATCAGCTCCGCCGTTTCCAAAAAGAATACGTGACCGCGAAGAATGGCGTGATCAGCGTCTTCGGGGCGGTGAAAGCCGATGACGTTCGCCGCCAGGTTGAGAAGCTTTTTGCGGATATGCCATCCGGCAAGTTGGCTTTTGAGCAGCCCCCGATGCCAAAGCCGGTTGCGGACGTGCCGCCTGTCAGCGGCTACCTGGCCAAGCAGCAGGGGATTGTGATGGTGGGTTTCCAAGGCATGACCGTGGACAATCCGGACCGTCCCGCAATGGAGATTATTGCCGAGGCCTCGAACGACCTGGGGTCACGGTTCTTCAACCGGATCCGTGAGAAGATGGGCCTGGCGTATTTTGTGGGGGCCGCCCAGTTCTATGGACTCGCTCCCGGGGCCTTTCTTTTCTACCTGGGGACCGATCCGAAAAAAGTGGATCCTGTGACCGTTGAGCTGCGCGACGAGATTGCCTCTCTGGCGAAGGACGGGCTGACCGAAGAGGAACTGGTTCGTGCCAAAAAGAAGCTGCTCGGAGGCGAGGCGATCCGGAACCAGAGCAACGCCAGCCTGGCGGCAACGACGGCTGTCGATGAGCTCATGGGCGAAGGGTTCGACTCCTACACCCGCCGCCGCGAGCAAATAGAAAAAATCTCCCTCGACGACACCCGTCGTGTGGCCTCAAAGTATTTCCAACAACCCGCCGGCGTCGTGGCGACAGTCACCCCGCCCGCCAAAACACCCTGATCCCTTATGCCTGAAGTTCAAAAGACCACCGCCCTCGGAGAAATGACTCAACGCTTCATCGAATTTGTCATGATGCAGGCCCAGCAGGCCGCGTTGTTTCTCGGCCGCATCCCAAACCCCCAAACCGGCAAGCCCGAGGTGAACCTCCCCGTGGCCCGGATGTTTATCGACCAGCTGGAAATGGTCCGCGAAAAAACTCGCGGCAACCTGAGCGCCGAGGAGACCGAAATCCTGACCCGCGTTCTGGCGGATCTGCAGCTCGCCTTCGTGCAGGCCAGCGGCGGAGAGAGTGCGCCGGAACTCGACGAGGTGGAGGCTTCCGAACCCGCAGCTCCCGAGGCTCCCGCAGCCCCCCAGACTCCAGCGGCGGAGCCCAAGGCGGAGGCTCCCGCCCCTGCCGCCCCCACGCAGGAGGAGAGCAAAAAGAAATTTACGAAGAGCTACGGCTCCTAACCCGGAAACGGGCAATCTGCCGGGTCATTGCCCTGCGGCAAAGCGGTCAGCCCAAGCCATGACCTCCGGCGACATTTTCACGAGCTCCGGCCAGCCCCTGGTGTAGCCTTCCGAAGGAAGCTTGCGGGTGGCGTCGAAGCCCATGTGGGAGCCGATGTTGGCAATCGTCGGGGCGTGATCGAGTGAGTCCGATGGATTTTTGACAAACGTGCTGTCGCGCTGCGGATCGGTGTTCGCACACAGGCGGAAGATCACCTCACTGGTGTTGTGCACATCGCAGTCCTCGTCCACCACGACGATGTATTTGGCAAACATCATCTGGCCCATCCCCCACAGCCCGTGCATGATTTTGTAGGCCTGCAGCGGGTATTGCTTGCGGATCGACACAAAAACGAGGTTGTGAAAAACCCCCTCGGCGGGAAGCGCCATGTCCACGATTTCCGGGAAGTTCATTTTGAAAACGGGCAGAAAAACCCGCACGCTGGCCGCGCCCATGTAAAAATCCTCCATCGGAGGCACGCCGACGATCGTGGCCGGATACACGGCATCGCGCCGGTGCGTGATGGCGGTGAGGTGGAAAACCGGATAGTCGTCCACATTCGTATAGAACCCGGTGTGGTCGCCGAACGGCCCCTCCGGGCGCAGCTCGCCTGGCTGCACGTAGCCCTCCAGGACGATGTCCGCATGGGCCGGCACGTCGAGGTCCACCGTCACAGCCTTCACGAGCTCAACGGATTTTTTCCGGGCAAACCCGGCAAAGAGGATCTCGTCGAGCCCGTCGGGGAGGGGAGCAGTCGCCGCGAACGTGAGGGCCGGGTCCCCGCCCAGCGCCACGGCAACTGGCATTTTTTCCCCGCGTTCATAATACCTTTTCCCGTGGCGGGCAGCCACCTTGTGGACCTGCCAGTGCATCCCGGTCGTCCAGCCATCGTAGACCTGCATGCGATACATCCCGACGTTACGGTCTCCGGTATCCGGGTCTTTCGTGTAAACCGTCGGTAGCGTGACGAATCGCCCGCCGTCATCGGGCCAGCACTGAAGGATCGGAAGGTCGTTCAGAGAAAAATTCCCGCCGGGCTCGTGCACCACATCCTGACAAGCGGCCGAACGCACATGCCGGGGCTTGGCATGGATGACGTCAATCCCGTTGCGCAGGAGCGTGAAGGCCTCTTTGAGCGTGCGAGGGGGCTTTGCCTTCATCAAAAATTGCATCTGATCGGCCAGCTCGTCGATGTGATCGAGCCCAAGCGCCATCGCCATGCGCCGGCGGGATCCCATCGTATTGATCGCCACAGGGAAGGCCGATTCGCGACCGTCGATCGTCGGCTTCTCGAAAAGCAGGGCTGCGCCCCCGTCAGGAGACTTCATCTCGCGGTCCGCAAGCTCGGTGATCTGCAACTCGGTGGCCACCGGGCCCGACACGCGCCGCAATTCGCCAGCTTTTTCTAAAGTCTCACAAAAGGAACCAAAGGACGGATAGGACATTTGTCCAAGATACGACGCCCAAGGAGGATTGCCGCAAAGAAAATCGGGCTTTCGTCAGTAAATTTTCCGTTCTGCAACATGCAAAAAAACAACGACATATGTCAAAAATATCGGAAGTTTCCGATTTTTTTGAACAAAACCAACGTCTCGTGCGTCTTATTTAATGACGTTAACTACCGGCTGAGCGGCGCAGATCCCTTGCAACCGCGATGCTGTGGTGAACGTAACACAACCAGACTCCAATTACAAATTATGGCTATCGAAGACTCTGACACAGGATTTCAGCTCTACCTCCGGGAGATCGCCCGGTTTCCTCTCTTGACGGTGCAGGACGAGATTCGTCTGGCCCGCAAGATCAAGCGTGGCGACCAAGAGGCCCGCTCGCTCATGGTTCGATCCAACCTCCGGCTGGTTGTGAAGATTGCCCGCGACTACAGCAACTACGGACTGCCCCTGCTGGATTTGATCTCAGAGGGCAACATCGGCCTGATGAAGGCGGTTGAGCGTTTCGACCCGAAAAAGGGAGGCAAGCTGAGTACCTATGCCGCCTGGTGGATCAAGCAGTCGATCAAGCGCGCTCTGGCGAACCAGAGCAAGACGATCCGCCTGCCCGTCCATCTCGTGGACAAGATTGCCAAGATCCGCCGTGTCTCGGGACAGATGACCGAGGAGCTCGGCCGCGAACCGACGGATGATGAGCTCGCGGAGGAAATTGGATTGTCCGTCTCCAAAGTGGCGGCCATGAAGAGCGCGGCGATCCGTCCGACCTCTCTGGACCAGCCGATCGGAGATGACGACTCAACCCAATTCGGTGACATCGTTGGCGACGCAGAGGCTCAGGATCCCTTCGAACTACTGCGGGACAAAGACCTTCGCGACGAGGTCGGCGACCTGCTCGATGTGCTCGACGACCGCGAGCGGCGGATCATCAACTGCCGGTTCGGTCTCGACGGCAAAAAGCCGAAAACTCTCGAGGAAGTCGGCCTCAAATTTGGCGTGACCCGCGAGCGGATCCGCCAGCTTCAAAATATCGCGCTCGCCAAGCTGCGCCGGGCGCTCAGCAAGAAAGAAAAGCCCAAGGCCGACGCGCTTATCTGATTTTTCATATGTGGGGTTGGGGCCGGGGTGTGAACAGCACCCCGGCCTTTCTTCGTATCCGTGAACACACATATCCATTGGTTCCGCCGCGACCTGAGGGTTGCCGACAACACCGCTTTAAGCGCCGCCGCGAGAGGCGGAGCCCGGGTTGTTCCCGTTTATATCCTCAGCGATTGGACGGGGGCTCACCGCTGGACTGGAGCGGCCCGCCAGCAATTTCTCTGCGGATGCATCAAATCGCTGGCTGGGAATCTTTCCGCCCTCGGTGGGCGCCTGATCATCCGTCAGGGCGATGCAGTGGAGGAGCTCGAAAAACTGCTTGTCGAGTCGCGCGCCGAAGCCGTTTTTTTTAACCGCGATCCCGATCCCTTCGGCCGCGAAACGGAACGCCGCCTCGCAGCTGTGGCGGGACGTCTTGGGGTCGCCTTGCATGGTCTCAAGGATGTCTGCATCCACGAACGCAGCGAGGTCCTCAACGGCTCCGGGGAACCATTTCGTGTCTTCACTCCCTACTCGAAGGCCTGGGCCAAAATCCCCAGCCCGTCAACCAGTCCCCAACCCCGCGATCTCGGCACTCCGCAGGCGATCCGCTCGCTTCCCCTTCCGTCCCTCTCCACCTGGGAGCTTCCGTCCCCTCCGCCGGGCCTTCCCGAACCAGGAGAGAAAGCGGCCCGCAGGCGCCTCAATAACTTCCTGAAAAACCGGCTTGCCAGCTATGGGGCTGAGCGGAACCTTCCGGCGGCTCCCTCCACCTCGCGCCTCTCGCAGGACCTCCGCTTCGGGCTTCTTTCCATTCGGGAGGTTTTTCAGCAGGTCGCCGGTCACGCGGCGGAACTTCCCGCTGCCGGACGTGACAGCGCCAACAAATTTTCCAGCGAGCTCGTCTGGCGGGAATTCTACATGCAGATTCTCTGGCACTTTCCCGGAGTTCTGGAGAGCGAGTTCAATCCGACCTTTCGCGGCATCCGATGGCCAGGCAACCCGGCTGCCTTTGATGCCTGGCGCCTGGGTCAAACCGGTTTCCCCATCGTCGATGCCGCCATGCGTCAGCTCCGCGAAACCGGCTTCATGCACAACCGAACACGCATGATCACCGCCATGTTCCTCACCAAGGACCTCCATCTCGACTGGCGGCTTGGGGAGGCCCACTTCATGCAGGCCCTCGTCGACGGGGAGATCGCCAGCAATAACGGCGGTTGGCAGTGGAGCGCCGGCACCGGCGCGGATGCCGCCCCGTATTTCCGCATCCAGAACCCGTGGACACAGACCCGCCGCTACGACCCCGAGGGCGCCTATATCAAAACCTGGATCCCCGAACTGCGAGACCTGCCTGCATCCGCATTTTTTGAGCCGCCTCGCCCCGGACGCCACCTCGTCCGTGGTTACCCGCTCCCCATTGTGGATCATGACCAGGCGCGCCAAACCACGCTCGCCCTCTTCGCCGCCCACAAACAGGCCACATAGAGGCTTTCACCCCCCCCGCCAAAAACGACCGAAATTATTTTTTAAGAATAATCGAATTTTATTCTTGCCTATGCGAAGTCGATTCGTAAACTCCTCCCTCCCGCGAGCTGTCGGGTGGATGCAATGACCACGTAAGCGTGGTTTTTTTGTCCCCTGATAAAAAACACTGGGTTTCTCGCGAAACTTTTTGAAATGAAAACGCACAATGACAACCACGCCTCCGCCGTCTCCAGATGGGACGCAGCGGCTGTTTGTCGGCAAATGAACTGACCATGAGCGCGACTGTCCTGACCGCCGCCGACGCAGAGAAGGCGAAGATCCAAATTATCACTGAAGAAGCCAAAGGCCGCCAAGCCGTGCACGATGTCGTCGTTGCCATTCAGGCAGCGCGCCGCAGCGGCACAGCTTGCGCCAAGACCCGCGGAGACATCAACCTCTCCGGCCGGAAACCCTGGCGCCAAAAGGGCACCGGACGCGCCCGCGCCGGCTCGTTTGCCAGCCCCGTCTGGGTGGGTGGCGGCGTGGCTCACGGCCCCAAACCTCGCGACTATACAAAAAACACGCCCAAGGCTGTCAAAAAGCTCGCCTTCCGCAAGGCGCTCAGCGCCCGGATCCTTGATGGGGATGTCCTCATCGTTGAAACATTCGCCGTCGCCGAGCCCAAGACCAAGCTTTTCGTCACCCTCCTCGACCAGACGGCGGCCAAGGCCCGCAAGACGCTGATCGTCTCCGCGACGTTTGATGAGGTCACCTTCAAGGCGGCACGCAACGTCGCCAAGGCCCAGCTCGCCCGCGCCGAAGATGTCAACACCGAGCAACTCCTCGCATTCGACAAAATCGTCCTCACCCAGGACGCCCTCGCAAAAATCTCTGAAAGGCTCGCGTCATGAACGAAGTCCACGACCATATCCAATCCGTCCTCCTCACCGAGAAAGCCACCCTCCTCTCGGAGAAGCTCAATAAATACGTCTTCCGCGTCAGCCCGGCAGCCAACAAGCTCCAGATCAAGCGCGCCATCGAGATCATCTTCAAAAAGAAGGTGCTCGATGTGAATACCGCGAATTTTGCCGGCAAGAAAAAACGCGAGCGCCGCGCCGACTTCGGCCGCCGCCCGCACTGGAAAAAAGCGATCGTCACCCTCAAGGCAGGCGACAAGCTTGACCTCGTATAAGGAACTACCATGGCCATCAAGACTTTCCGACCACTCACTCCCGCCGCCCGCTTCAAGGCGCTCCCGGACTTTGCCGAGATCACCAAGGACAAACCGGAGAAAAAACTCACCGAGCCTCTAAAAAAGAGCGGCGGTCGCAACAACCAGGGCCGCATGACCATGCGCCATCGCGGCGGAGGCCACAAGCGCCGCTACCGCATCATTGATTTCAAGCGCACCAAGCGCGACATCGTTGCCGACGTGATCGCAATCGAATACGATCCCAACCGCTCGGCACGCATCGCCCTCCTCCAGTACACCGATGGCGAAAAAGCCTACATCCTGGCTCCTGTCGGATTGGATGTCGGGGCCAAAGTCAGCGCCGGCGAAAAAGCCGATCCCGCCGTTGGCAACGCCCTCCCTCTCAAGTCCATCCCCCTCGGATCCTCTATCCACAATGTCGAGCTCACGCCGGGACGTGGTGGCCAGATCATCCGCAGCGCGGGCACAGTCGCCATCCTCGCCAACCGCGAGGGCGGATACGGACTCGTCAAGCTTGCCTCGGGCGAAATCCGCCGGGTGAATGAAAATTGCTTCGCCACCATGGGGCAGGTCGGAAATACCGATCACATCAACGTCTCTTCCGGAAAAGCCGGCCGCACCCGCTGGCTCGGCCGACGTCCGCACGTGCGCGGAATGGTCATGAACCCAGTCGATCACCCGATGGGTGGCGGCCAAGGCAAAAGCAAGGGCGGTGGCGGACGCCATCATCCGATGTCTCCATGGGGCCAGCTCGCGAAGGGCTTCAAAACCCGCCGTAAACACAAAACCTCCGACCGGTTCATCGTCCAGCGCCGCAAAGCCAAAGCCAAGAAATAATCATGTCACGTTCGCTCAAAAAAGGCCCGTTCGTCGAGTGGAAGCTCCTCGATAAAATTGACCGGATGACCGAATCCGGCGTCAAGAAACCGATCAAAACCTGGTCCCGCCGCAGCACCGTTACTCCGGACTTCGTCGGACACACGTTCAACGTCCACAACGGGAAGACCTTCATCCCCGTCTTCGTGACCGAAAACATGGTCGGCCACAAGCTCGGGGAATTTTCCCCGACCCGCATCTTTAAGAAACACGGTTCTCACACCGCAAAAGTGACCAAATAATAAGATGAGGGTTGTCGCCACGGCGGCAGCGCTCATCGTCCTGCCGATGATCTCCCGATCCTCGGCCCGGGACAACCGCTCTTTGACAGATTTTGAATTAGCCCAGATGGGACAGGTTATCACTGTTCCCTCCGGGGATCATGGTGCCCCGGAAGGCCTGGAGGAACGCCTCCTGCTTGCCCGTGCCTCCATCAAGGCGCTCACCGAAGCTCTTGCCATGGCGAACAACGAAGGCGAGGTCTTCAAACGCCAGGCAGCCGACCTTCAGCTAAAACTCGACGCTTACGGCCTGGCAGGCTTGGAAAAAGAACCCGACAAATTAGAACAACGCCTCCTCTCCGCCGTCCGCGACCTTCGCCTGCTAAAAAAGCAAAACGAAGACGCCGTCAACCAGCTCGTGCGCCTGACCGAAGCGATCCAGGTCCTCATTAAAACGACTGAGGGAATCGACCCGCAAGCTCGCATGGCGGTGGAAGCAGAGCTCCGAAAAACCAACGAAACCCTTGGTTCTCCGGGCGCGGCCAGAGCAGACAGCCTCGAGCCCACGCTGAGCGACGGCATGATTGTTGACACCAAAGAAGACCTCTCTCTCATCGTTGCCAACATCGGTGCCAAACACGGCGTGAAAGTCGGCATGCCATTCCAAGTGTGGCGCGACAACCGCCTCATTGGAACCGTCCGCGTTGTCGATGTCCGCGATCGCATCTGCGGAGCCATCATTCAAAATCTCGAATCCGAAAAAGAACCGGTCAAATCCGGCGACCGTCTCCGGGTGGATGCCAGACAGTGACAGACAATTTTAACACCAATCAACACATAACCAGACACACTTTGAACAACCTTCGCCGGTTGCAAAATGTGAACGACTCACAAATCCCAACAACGACATGCAGGTAAAATCCATTTATCGATTCGCACGGATCTCGGCCTTCAAGGCCCGCGAGGTCACCCGTGAGATCCAGGGCCTTCCGGCAACGGACGCCTTGGACGTGCTCCGCTTCACACCGAAAAAAGCCGCGCTTCTGGTCACCAAGACACTCAAGAGCGCGATCGCCAACGCGGAGAACAACAACAACCTCAATGCCTCCAAGCTTGTCGTCCAGGAGGCCGTTGTCGGCGAGGGAGCCACCTTCAAGCGCTCGCAGCCAAAAGCCCGTGGAAGCGCCGGCCCGATCCGCAAACGCACCAGCCACATTCGCATCATCCTCACGGACGAAATCGAAATCAAACGCCGCGAACCCGCTGCAAAAACCAAGAAACCCCGCGCCCGGAAGGCAGCCGAAAAACCCGCCCCCGCCGCAACCGAAACTGAAACTTCCGCCCCCGTTGCGGACTCCAAGGAATAAACCATGGGACAAAAAGTCAACCCGATCGGATTTCGTCTCCCAGTCAGCCGTGACTGGGGATCGCGCTGGTATGCCTCGCGCAAGGATTTTGCCGACTACCTCCTCGCCGATGCCAAAATCCGGGAATCCCTCAAAAAGAAGCTCAAGCAGGCCGCCGTGGCACGCATCGTCATCGAGCGGGCCTGGAACAGCCTCCGTGTCACGATCCACACCGCCCGCCCAGGCGTGGTCATCGGTCGCCGCGGCTCCGAAATCGAAAATCTCACAAAAGAAGTCAGCGATCTCGCAGGCGGAAAATCGGTGAAAATCGATATCGTCGAAATCAAGAGCCCAGACCTCGACGCACAGCTCGTCGCTGAGAACGTCGCCTCACAGCTCGAGCGTCGTATTTCTTTCCGCCGCGCCATGAAGCGCGCGGTTCAAATCTCCATGGAACAGGGGGCCCTCGGCATCAAGATCCGTTGTTCCGGCCGTCTCGGCGGGGCCGAAATCGCCCGCACCGAGTGGTATCGCGAAGGCAAGGTTCCTCTCCACACTCTCCGCACCCCGATCGACTACGGCTTCACCGAGGCCATGACCATCGCCGGAAAAATCGGCATCAAGTGCTGGATTTGTAGGAAGCAGGAGGAGCCCGAACCCGTCAAGCCCGAACTTCCCCGCCGAACTGAACCCAAGGAATCCGCCGAGGCCACCGCCTAAGCAAACAACCAACACTTTTTTTAGAAGGGAACTGATATGCCATTGATGCCCAAACGCGTGAAGTATCGCAAGACCCAGCGGGGAAGCCGCAAAGGTCTCGCCTCACGCAACCTCCGTATTGACTTCGGCGAATTCGGCCTCCAGACGCTCGAGCGTGGCTGGATCACCAATACCCAGATCGAAGCCGCCCGCGTTGCCCTCACCCGCAACATGAAACGCAAAGGCAAGCTCTGGATCCGAATTTTTCCCGACAAACCCGTTACCGCCCGCCCGCCGGAAACCCGAATGGGCAAAGGCAAGGGCCAGCCGGAATATTGGGTCGCCACCATCCGCCCAGGCAATATCCTCTTCGAACTCGACGGCATCTCCGAGTCCGTCGCCCGCGAATCCCTGCGTCTCGCGGCTAACAAACTCCCGGTCCGCACCCGGTTCATCGCTCGGCACCACGCCGGCTGATCCCTCGCACCATGAAGATCGCCGATATCAAAGAACTCACAGCCAAAGAACTTCTCTCCCGCAAGCGCGAGCTCCGCGAGGAATTCTTCCACCTGCGCGTCCAGCAGCAGAGCGGGCAGCTCGAAAAGCCCCACATGCTCCGCACGCTCCGCCGTAACATTGCCAAAATCGAAACCGTGCTCACAGAAAAAACACGGCCAACTCCCGCAAAGTAAATGAGCGATACCATCACCACTCCCGAGGCCCCGGCCCCGCGCGAACGCGCCCTCCGCAAGACCCGCGTCGGCGAAGTCGTGTCCGACAAAATGGACAAGACAATCGTCGTCCGCACCGTCACCCGCGTCCCGCACCCAAAGTTCGGTAAAATCACCAAGCACATCGCCAAGTTCCACGCCCATGACGAAAAGAACGAGGCCAAGGTCGGCGACCGCGTGAGCATCATGGAAACCCGACCCCTCAGCCGCTCGAAGCGCTGGCGCCTAGTCGAAATCCTCAAACACTGACATGATCCAAATTCGCTCCCGTCTCCAAGTCGCCGACAACACCGGCGCCCGCATGGCCACCATGATCGGCGTCATCGGCAAAGCTACGGCCGATGCCCGCGTGGGCGACGTCATCACCGCCAACGTGAAGGAGGCCTCCTCAGGCGGCACCGTCAAAAAAGGCGATGTCGTCCGCGCGGTTGTCGTCCGCACCAAACAGCCGGTCCGCCGCGAGGACGGCTCCGCCCTGCGCTTCGACAACAACGCCATCGTCATCATCGACAAGGACATGAATCCCCGCGGCACCCGCATCTTCGGACCGGTTGCCCGCGAGCTTCGTGAAAAGAACTTCATGAAAATCATCTCTCTCGCTCCGGAAGTCCTATGAGCCGTCCCACCTTTCACGTCCGCCGCGGAGACACTGTTGAAGTCATCTCCGGAAACCACAAAGGGGCCTCGGGTAAAGTCCTCCAAATTATCCCGGCCAAAAGCCAGATCATCATCGAGGGCGTCCGCATGATCAAAAAGCACCAGCGCAAGTCCCAGGACCAGCCCAACGGTGCGATCATCGAGCGCGAAGGCCCTCTTCACATTTCGAACGTCAAGCTGCTCGAGAAAGCCGCCATTGACAAACCGGCCAAAAAGAAGGCCGCCTAAGCCATGACCCAGGAACCCGAACTCCTTACCGAATACAAAACCCGCGTGCTCCCCGCTCTCCGCGAGAAGCACGGCTACAAAAACGTCAACGAGATCCCGAAAATCTCGAAGGTCGTTGTCAATACCTGCATCGGTTCCGCTCCCGACGTCAAGGAAGCCCTCGAAATCGCCAAGACCGACCTCACCACGATCACCGGACAGAAGCCCGCCACGACGAGTTCGAAAAAGGCGATTTCCAACTTCAAGCTTCGCGAGAACCAGGCGATCGGCGCCAAAGTCACGCTTCGTGGACGCATCATGTATGAGTTTCTCGAGCGCCTCATCAAGACCGCGCTTCCCCGCATCCGCGACTTTCGTGGCGTCTCCACCCGCGCCTTTGACGGCAACGGCAACTACACTCTCGGTGTCGCCGACCAGTCGATCTTCCCTGAAATCGAGCTCGACCGCATCAAGCGCAACATCGGATTCGATGTGACGATCGTCACCACCGCCAACACCAACGAGGAGGCAAAATCCCTCCTCAGCGAGCTCGGCATGCCTTTCTCCGACAAAGCGAAAAAGGCCCCCGTCAAGGCCGCCGAACCCGCCGCCTGACCACCCATACGCCATGAATGATCCCATCGCCGACATGCTGACCCGCCTGCGCAACGCCGCCGGAGCCCGCAAATCCCAATTCTCGATGCCCTACTCGAAGCTCAAGAGCGAGGTTGCCAAGATCCTCAAGAAGGAAGGCTACATCACTGACTACGAGCTCGACACCACGGGCAAGCATCCCGAACTCAAAATCCGCACAAAATTTGTCAACAAAACCAGCGCCATCTCCGGTCTCAAACGCGTGAGCCGGCCGGGTCTGCGCCGCTACGTCGGAGCCGGGGAAATCCCGCGCGTCCTCGGCGGCATGGGCATCGCCGTC
>JBGSJQ010000097.1:0-5996 GCA_041741775.1 Terrimicrobiaceae bacterium
CCGTCGCCCGGGCGCGCAACCAGCTCGGTGAGGTTGAGGGGCGGAACGCGCGGGTCGAGGAGGCGGCCGCGGCTCTGCGCGATGCGGAGTTGAGGGTCTCCTTCTGCAAAGTCTTTGCTCCCTGCGACGGGCAAGTGACCAACCTCCAAATCTCTCCCGGGGCCTATGCGGCGGCCGGAGAGCAGGTCTTCTCGGTCGTGGACTCGTCGGTTTGGTATGTGCTCGCCAATTTCCGCGAAACCGATCTGGCCAGGATCCGCCCGGGCCAGCGCGCGACCGTTTTCCTGATGTCGCAGAGGAATCATCCGCTTTCCGGAGTGGTGCAGGGGATTGCGCGGGCGGTGTATCCACTGGCGACGGCGTCGCGGGCGACGCCTGGTGGGGAGGGGGTGTTTTCGCGTGTTGAGCCGACATTTGATTTTGTGCAACTTGCCCAGCGGTTTCCTGTCCGCATCGTGTTGGAGGGCGGCGACGAGGAAGCCTTCCGCATGGGTGGCAAGGCGGCGGTGATTGTGGACACGGCGGGGGAGCCTGATCTGGCGAGGCTCCGCTCGCTCCAGCCCGACGAGGGGTTCTCACCGCCGGTTCGGGAATGAGTGGTCCGGTCCGGTCCGCGCTGCGCATGGGCACTGCCGCAGGCGGGACAGCTCTCGTTGCTGGCGCACTCCATATCCCGCAGCCTTTTCTGGCCGTGCTGGCCACCCAACTGACGGTCGGTATCGTCTTTCAGGCCGGCCAACGGGGGTTCCTGTTGCGACTTGCCTCCGCCCTCGGGGGCTCGATCGGAGGTCTTTTTCTTCTAATTCTTCTCAGCGACCAGTATTGGTTCTCGCTTCCTGCGTTTGGTGTGGTGGCGGGGTGGGGGACAGTCCGGATCGCAAGGTGCGGCGACCCTGCGGCTTCCATCCTTTTCTGTATGGGGTTCTGCGGGATGTTTGCAGCAGGCATTGTTGATCCTGAGCCGGGGATTCTGGTCGGGCTCGGACATGCTTCGTCTCTCGCTACGGCGGTGGTTTTCTCCTGGCTGGCGCAGAGGCTTTTTCCCATTCGCGGTGGTGTTTCCGCCGGGCCGGTGCCAGTGGCTTCGCAGCTCGGAATCACCGCCGTCTGTACGCTGGTTGCGGCCTGCGCGGCCTTTCCATCCATGGCTGTCGTGAGCACGATTGCCGCGCTGGCTACGGTCCTTTCCCTGGGATCCGGGACGAAAGGTATTCCGGATAAACTGCTTGGCGGCGGGCTTGGGGTGGCGGTCTCCTTCGGGTTCCTGGTGATTGTTTCCGGTGCCGGTAACGACCTTGCTGTCTTTCTTCTGGGTCTCGGCGGGGTTCTTGGATTTTTCGAATGGGTGGTATCGGCCTCACCGAAAAAGGGAGCCTTGTTTCGCCAGGCCGGCGCACTCTTTGCTGTGGCCGCCACGATTCTGCCGCAGCCGGGCGAATCGCTCTTCGCCTCGAGCGAACGTCAATTGGCCGTCCTGCTGGGGCTTGCCGTGGCGCTCGTGATCCATCTGGCGGCTTCTGCCAAACGCGTTTTGCAATAGCAGCCCGGCCGCGCGATCCGGGAGGAATGTGGGGGCAGCCCTGGTTGGGATCAGGTTGCGCTGAAGAGCATCATCTGGTTTTTATTGACCTCTTCTTCGCCGCGGCGGCTGCGTTCGACGCGGCGGATGTAGTAGTCGAGAACCGGGTCGGGGATGCCGGTGATGCGGGCTTTGGAGAACTCTTCGATGGCTTTTTCCCACTGGCGTTCGCGGTAGTGAAGGACGCCGGTCCAGTAGTGGTTGCGGCTGCGTTCGCGTTCGGGGGAGAGTCCGTGTTTTGGTGCCAGAATTTCGTAGAGCTCGACGCGGCGGCGCTCTCCAACCGACTTGATGACTTCGATGGGGCGGACCTCCAAGGTTTCTGCAGCGGGTTCGTAGGTTTCGGGGCCGATCAGGATCCGGCTGCCATAGGTTCCGCAGGCGGAGCAGAGGCGGCGGGCGAATTCGACAACCGGTCCCGCCACGCTGAAGCTGCCCAAGCGGCTTCCGCCGTAGGCGGCTGCGATCATCTCTCCCGAGTTGATTCCGATGCGGAAATCGAGGCGGCGCTGCCAGGTGGCGTCGCATTCCTTATTCAGGTCGTCCAGGCGCGAGGCGAGGTCCAGCGCAGCGCGGCAGGCCCTTGCAGCGTGTTTTTCATCCGGGACGGGCGCACCAAAAACCACGCGCACGCTTTCTCCTCCGCACTCGTCGAGGTAGCCGCCGACATCCACCAGATAGTCGGAGGCCGTTCGTAGATAGAGGTTCGTCATGGACGCGTAATTTTCCGGGGTGAGCAACTCCATGAGCTCAGAGTGGTTGTTCACCGCGACGACCAGGACGGTGCCCTCCTGGAGGGCGCCGGGGAAGTCGAGGGGGACATTCGAGTTGACGAGCTGGTTGAAAGCGCCCCGGGACAGGCGCTGCCCGAACAGGCGCTCCATTAATTTTTTGCGTGAGCCGCTGCCGGTGCGACCGTAGCCCAATCCGATGAATAAGCTGGTGAGGACGGCGAAAACCGACGGGAACGGCGAGAAGAAGACATTGTAAAGCGCCAGGACCATTGAGCCGGTGAGCAGGAGCAGGACGGCTCCCAGTGCGACGATTGTTTTCAGGATCGGTCGGGTGATATCCACTGTCGTCCAAGCCGCAGCAAAAGCGAGGAGTGCGATCAGGAGGACGTGAACGCCCTGCTCGGTGACGATCGGCTTCTTGAGTTTGTAGGCTTGGAGGAGAACGAGATCGAGCGTGTTTGTGAGCCAGCCGGTGGCATACAAAATAAGGACGAGTGCGGCCGAAACCGTTCCGATCAAAATGGTGGCTTTCAGGTATCTCATGTTGCGAACTGGCCGCTGACGGTTTCCAGCGGGGGATGGCATGCGTTTTTTGTCATCCTCCTCCGGAAGTGGTCGCTGACCCAAGTCGGGGATAATAGGCGGACTTTGCTGCAAGTCACGCTCAGGAATTGATTTTTCACAGTTGCCCGGCTGTGGAGAGGGGCGTTGGCTGGACTCAAGGGGTGGCCCCTTTGGCGACGAGTTCCTTTTCGATGACGTCAAGGCGATCGTTGACCTTCGTGCCGGTCTGGAGGTTGCCCCGGGCTTCTTGAACCTTCTGGAGCAGGGCGGTTGCCGCGGCGGCATCGGTGGCGGACGGGAGGTCTTTTTCTATCGGTTCCAGGATTTTCCAGTCGGCGAGGTATTTTCCAGCCAGGGGCTTGTATTCGGCTTCCCAGTCCCCATCGCCAATCCGGCCTTCAAACGCGCTGAGCAATGCGGCGGCGCCCTCGAAAGACGATTTGATCTCCCAGTCCCAAACTCCGAAAATCAAGAGGGCAAAGGCTTCTTGTTTATCGGTGTAGAGGGAGCGGATCGAAGCCGAAACGGGCTTTTTCTCGAGGAGGGTGCGGCTGACCTCCAAGAACATGTTCGCAAGAGTTTGCTCATCTGGGTTTTCCGAGTAGAGGCCGGCTTCGTTAATCGGTTTGAGGATGGCGAGGGCGGGGGCGGATTCGCCGAGCAGGAGCGAGGCGAGGGCGGCGTTCATGGCGGCCCAGGTTTTTTGTGGTTGCGGCATGTCTGGCTCGGCCGCCATGCTCTGGAACTCGGACTTCGCCCCTTCATAATCGCCACCTGCCAGGGTTGAAACGCCGGCGATGAGCGCCGACTGGGCGTCGTCAGTATCCATTTTGGCGGGCCCGGACTGCGTGGGGCCCTGGGAAGGCATCAGTTTGTCCCTCATCAGGAAGATCGTGCCTCCGGCCAGAAGCACGAATAGCAGGAGGATGAGGGAGAGGATCCCGGAGAACTTGCGGGTCTCAGCCGTTTCCATGACGACGCGTTGTTTGGGCTGGAGAGGTCTGAGGGTGCGCTCGAGCAGTTTTTCGCGGGCGTAGGTCAAGTGGCCGATCAGCTCTTCGTAGGACTGGTATCGCTCATCGGGATTTTTCGCCATCATGCGATTGATCACGTAGGCGGTTTCGCTGGAGACATCGGGCGCGAAAGCCTGGAGGCTGACCTGCTGGCTTTTCAGCTGCTTGAGAGCCACCATCGATGGCGAATCGGCCTCGTAGGGCGGACGGCCTGCGAGGGCATGGAAGAGCGTGCCTCCGAGGCTGTAAATATCGCTGCGGGAATCCTCCGGCTGGTTGTCCAGCTTTTCTGGAGCGATGTAGTAGGGGGTTCCCCAGATCTCGCCACGAACGGAGGCCTCCTCATCCATGACAATGGCGAGACCAAAATCCACCAACTTGGCGGTGTGGGCGTCCTGAAAAAGGATGTTGCCAGGTTTGATGTCGCGGTGGATGAGGTCGAGTTCAAGGGCGGCGGCGAGGCCCATTGCGATCTGTGCGCCGACTTCAAGGACCTGAACCTCCGCGATGCGCTTCTGGATGGTCATCAGGTCGTCGAGCGTGCCTTTTTCGACCAGTTCCATGGCGAGGTAGAACTGCCCATGGTCCCGGCCGAAATGGTAAACCTTGACGACATTCGGGTGGTTGATCGCCGCCGTGAGGCGCGCTTCTTTGGCCAGCTTGGCCTGCTCCTCCTCGTTCGAGCTAATCTCTTTTTTGAGGATTTTGAGGGCGACGTGGCGGTTGAGGTTGTTGTCGATCGCCTTATAAACTGATCCCATGCCTCCCTCGCCGACTTTTTCGATGAGGGTGAAGTGGTTGAAGTGTTCGCGGGCGCGGATCGTGTGGCCGCAGCCGGGGCACGTGACCTCGGTGAAAGGCATCACGTCCGACATATCCATCAAAGTCTGGCAATCGGGGCAGGCCTCAAAAACGTTTTCCGATCCGGAGATGACGGGGGTGGCGGTGTCGATATCCGATGGGATTTCGGGGTCTGCGTTTTCTGGGGAGTTGTTTGCCGACATGGAAGCGGAGGAAAAAAAGCTTTGCAAAGGAGTATCGATTCGCGAAGCAAGCCGCAATGCAAAACCCTGAATGAGTGCGGATTTCCGAATTGTCGGAGCGGACGAGTCAGGATCCCGTCTTGACCATTTTCTGGCATCGTGGGTTTCCGGCTTCTCGCGCGTGCGCTTGCAGGGGTTCGTCAAAGACGGGCATGTGCGGGTCAACGGTGAATTGTCCCGTCCCTCGCATCCGCTTCGCGGTGGCGACCGGGTGGAGGTTACGATCCCCGAGGTGTCCGCCCCGGCGCAGGCGGTTGCGCAGGAAATTCCCCTTGAGATCCTTTTCGAGGACGCCGAATTCCTTGTCCTGAACAAGCCGGCCGGGCTTGTGGTGCATCCGGGAGCCGGGAATGCCGATGGCACGGTGGTGAACGCGATTCTCCACCACTGTGCCGGGATCCGGATGGTGGGGGGCGAGGACCGTCCCGGGATTGTTCACCGGCTCGACAAGGAGACGAGCGGCTGCCTGATCATCGCGAAGACAGAGACCTCGCACCGGCTGATTTCGGAGCAGTTTGCCGGGCGCGAAGTGGCAAAGACCTACCTGGCCCTCGTTGAGGGGGTGCCCCGGATGCCGCACGGGACGATCGATGCGGCGATCGGGCGCCATGCCGTGCACCGGCAGAAGATAACGGTGAGCGAGAGGGGGCGCGAGGCGGTCACGAAATATCGGGTCATGGCCTCGTCCGAGGGCAAAGCCCTGGTCGAGTGCCATCCGCGCACGGGCCGGACGCACCAGATTCGCGTGCACCTCAAGCACCTCGGGCACCCGATTGTCGGCGACCCGGCCTATGGTCGCCGCGGGTCGCACGCCAGGCATTTCCTGCACGCTTGGAAAATCGCTTTTCGGCATCCGGGTTCGGGAAAGCCCATGGAATTTGTGGCACCAGTTCCGTCGGACTTTCCGGCATGGGCCGTCGCGGCTGTGGGAAAATAATGGCGTTCAGGCCGTGGCGACGAGAGCAGAGATCCGGAGGTCGCCGTGGAGCAGGCGGCAGGTGAAATGGGTCAGGCGGCAGCCATCGGCTGACCGGGCGGCTCCCCGCCCGCCCACCGCCGGCAC
>JBGSJQ010000098.1:0-12087 GCA_041741775.1 Terrimicrobiaceae bacterium
GCGAGGGCGGCGGCGGTGAAGAGGATGGCGGCTTCGAGGGGGGTCATGCGGGGGTTCCCTGCTCAAGGAACCGGACCCGTCGGTCGGCACGGGGGATGCGGATCGTGAGGGTGAGGCCGCGTCCGGGGCTGCTCTCGAGGACGACTTCACCGCCGTGGGCGCGCACGATCCGGCGCACGATGAGGAGGCCGAGCCCGTTGCCGCCGGATTTCGTGGTGAAATAGGGCTCAAAAATCCGGGAGATGTGCTCGGGGGAGATCCCTCCGCCGGTGTCGGAGAAGGCGATGCTGACATGCGTTTCGTCCGAGAACGAACGGATGCGCAGGATGCCGCCGGATTTCATCGCCTGAAAGGCATTCCGGCTGATGTTGTAGAACGCCTGCTTGATCTGGTCGGCATCGAGCTCGAGGGAGGGCAGGTTTTTTTCCAGTTCGGTCTCGACGAGGATGTCGCGGTCCTGGATCTCGGCGTTGAGGAAGGAGAGGGTTTCGCCGATGATCGTGTTGAGGTTGCCGGGGCGGAGTTCGAGCGGTTGGGGGCGGATGGCGCGCAGGAACTGTGTGATGATGTGGTCGAGGCGGGCGACTTCCCCGCGGGCGATGCCGACCGACTCCTCAAGCGCACCGCGGTTTTTTGCAGGGAGCTTTCGGAGCTGGCGCTGCATGAGCTGGAGGTGGATGTCGAGCGAGTTGAGCGGGTTGCCGATCTCGTGGGCGACGCCGGCCGCGAGGAGGGTGAGTGCGGAGAAGCGTTCGCTCTCGATCGTCTCCTGGGTGGCGCGCCGGCTCTGGGTGATGTCGCGCAGGATGATGGCTCCCCCGGCCAGCTCGGGCTTGCCCCCCTCGGACTCGTCGCTCATGAGCGGGACAACGTAGAAATTCAGAAACCGGTGCTCGGGATAGAAGACCTCTAGGTCGCGGTTGATGATCTCGCCATCGGGGCCGTTGAGGGCATCCCAGTCGAGCCCGCGCACGACCTCGCCGAGCGGGCGCCCAAGATTTTTTCCCGGCTCGAGTCCGAAGAACCCGCACGCGGCGCGATTGAGGTAGATGATGCGTCCCCGGGGGTCGGTGACAATTACACCCTCGAGGATGGCGTTGAAGATCGTTTCCAGAAACCCCTTCTCACGCGCGATTTCGACGAGATAGCTCTGGACCTCGCCCGGCTGGACGAGGCGGATCCTCTCGATTAATTTGTCGAGAAAGCCTTTGGTCATGGCGACCTCCATTGCACGGCCTGCTCCTCGGCCGCGAATCGCACGAAGCCGCTTCCGCCAGGCCGCCCGTTCCCTGACACGCCCCATCCGCCAAACGGCAGGGTCGAGGGGGAGAAGGTGGTGGGCAGGTTGGCGTAAAGGTTTCCGACCGAGAGCCGTTCGCCGATGCGTCGGAAGGCAGCTTCGTCCGGGGTGAAGACCGAGGCGGTGAGGCCGAACTTCCAAGCTTCGTGCCTCTCCACGGCCATGTCTTCGCCCGTGAAGGTTTCGACGACCAGAATCGGAACAAACGATTCCTGTGTGGCGAGCGGGGTGGCATCGATCGAGGTGTCCGCGAGCAGGACGGCTGGCTTCACGTAGTGGCCGCGCCGTCCGTCGGGCAGGCGGTCCACGCATTCTCCGCAAATCAGCCAGTCGCCAACCTTCGAGTCGAGCAGGCCGGCGTATCGCTGCTTGGCGGCCTCGCTGACGAGCGGCCCAAGAAGCGTCGCTTCATCGAGAGGATCGCCGGGAGCGTAGCGGGACAGCGAGGTTTGCAGCTTATCGAGAAATTCCGCTGCGACGCTCTTCTCCACAAGAACCCGGGAGGTCGCATTGCATCTCTGTCCGGCGGTCAGGCACATTCCATCAGCGACCGCCGCTGCCGCCTCATCGAGAGAGGCTCCGGCCAGGATGAGTACGGAATTTTTTCCTCCCAACTCGAGGGCAAGGGACTTCGAATAGTCGGCGGCGAGGCTACTGGCCAGGGCGGTTCCCGCCGGCACCGAGCCCGTGAAGCAGACCGACCTGACCTCCGGGTGCAGGCTCAGCTCTCGTCCGGTTTCACCCCATCCGGACACAAATTCGAAAACCCCCTCCGGCAGGGCCGCCTGCATTTCTTTCGCATAGGCGGCTCCGACGTGGACGGCGAGCGGGGAGGGCTTAAAAAGAACCGTGTTGCCCGCAAGCAGGTAGGCTACGGCGGCCCCATGGCCGAGGTGGATGGGAAAATTAAACGGCGCGATGACCGCCGCGGGCCCTCGTGGCCGCCGGCGGATGGCCGCCGGATGCGGACCGCCCAAGACCGTTTCCTCCCGCAGAAACTTTTCAGCATCACCGAAGGCGAAATCGAATTTAGCAATGACGGCCCCCAGTTCCGCACGGGCCTCGCGAAGCGGCTTGCCGGTTTCCCGAGAAATCAGGCAGGAAAGTTCGTCCGATCGCTCCCGCAGGTGCTCCCGGCAGGCCTCCAAGGCGGCGCGGCGTTCTTCCAAAGACAGGCGACTCCAGTCCTGAAACGCCTGCTTCGAGCGGGCAACCGCAGGGGCGACCTGTGCCGTGCGGGCTTCGGCAAACGCAAAGTCCAGATCGCCGGGCGAACGGTTGATCCAGGAGACGGGGTCGTGAGGCATGGGAGACATCATGCAGGAGAAAGGGAGAAATCTCAATCCGGTTTGCAGGACACGAATATCGGTGTGTGCACCGCCTCAATCGCTTCCTAAAAGATTTTTCAAAATGGGTGTTGCGAAAGCGCAAGAGCAGATTTATTGACCTACATCATGATCTCAATCATTCGGCGGTGTGCAGTCGTCGGAGCTCTTACGCTGGGTCCGGTGTTGGCTCAGGATTCATCAGCCCCCTCCCCAAAGCCCGGAGAAGAGGAGAGCAAATATGCCGAGGCCGACAAGGCCAAGCTTCAGAATCTGGAAAAGCTGACGGGGTTTGGCGGCATGAAGTTCGGGGAGGAATTTGTGGCGAAGGGGTTCGATGTTGAGCAGGACCGTGGTGCGCTGAAGATTTATCGCAAGCCCGGGGAAAAACTTCTCATGGGCCCGGCGATGCTTGAAACGGTGCTGTATTATGTTTTCGACGGAAAATTCTATGGCGTCGCCTTCCACACGAACGACGGGCAGGACTCGATGTCGCTGAAGAGCATATTGATCAACGCGTTTGGATTTGGGGAGAATGAAGCCGACGGCGGCCCCTCGACTGTCTGGCTCTCGAAGACAAACGGGGCGATCTTTGATCTCAACCAATCCACCGGAGACGGGAGCGCCTTTCTTTTTGACATGAAACTTCACGACGCCTGCCTGGCCGAGCAGTCTGCGTCAGCCAAATCGGCGGCCGCCCAACTCATTGAAGGAAAATAATGAAACCCACGTTCACGAACCACCTCAAAACTCTGATGCTGGGCGGAGCGATTGCCCTGGCAGCCAGTCAGAATTCACAAGCAGCAACCGCCCCGGCCCCATCTGCGGGGTCGCGGGTAGACGAGCGGGTCGCCAAGATTCGTGAGACCCTGAGCGAACCAACCGCCATGCTTCCGGGGCAAGCGACCGGAACGGCGGATGCCGGAATGATGTGGTGGCGGAATGCCTGGGGCAATGGCGGATGGCACAATTGGGGCAACGGTTGGCATAACTGGCACAACGGGGGCTGGGGCAACTGGCACAATTGGTAGCCACCGGCAGCCATCGAGAGGAGGGCTCCCCTGCCAGGGCGCCTGTTACTGAGCCTTTGCCGCAGGTTGAGGAGTGGCTGAAGCTGGCGGTTATCCAGCCGTCGCCCTTCTGCAACATCAACTGCGACTACTGCTACCTTCCTTCCCGGTCGGAAACCCACCGGATGAGTCCGGAGACACTTCGCTCGGTCGTGGCAGGGATTTTTGCGACCGACCTAGTGAGGGAATCGCTGACATTTGTCTGGCATGCCGGCGAGCCCATGGCCGTGCCCATCGAGTGGTATCGGACAGCGTTTCAAATCATCCGCGAGGAGGCCCCCGCGGGTTTGAAGGTCGTGCATTCGTTTCAGAGCAATGGAACGCTTCTTGATGAAAAGTGGTGTGCATTCATATTGGAAACCGGGATTTGCCTTGGGCTGAGCCTTGACGGACCGGCGGCGATTCATGATGTGCACCGCAAAACGCGGCAGGGGCGCGGAACGCACGAAAAGGCGATGCGAGGGGTTTCGCTGCTCCGCGCGCATGGCATCGATTTTCACGTCATCGCGGTCATCACCGAGGCCGCTCTCGACCATGCCGACGAGATCTTTGAATTTTTTGTTGGGAATGGGATCGTTCGGTTCGGCTTCAACATTGAGGAGCAGGAGGGAATCCACACGCAGAGCTCGTTGCAGGAGAGCCACAGCGGGCGGGTGCAGGCCTTCTTCCGCCGGATGTTTGAGCTGCAGAAGGCCACGGGAGGCGCGGTGCGGATCCGGGAATTCGATTTTGCGCTCCAGCGCATCTTGTGCCGTCGTGATGCGGCCGTGGAGGGGTTTGTCTTCGAGAACGAACAGGTGCGCCCGTTCGGGATCCTGAGCGTGGATTGGCAGGGGAATTTTTCAACGTTTTCCCCCGAGATGCTGGGTCTGGAAACGGCGGAATACGGCCCATTTGCCTTTGGATCTTTTCTGAACGGCGGGCTCGAATCCGCGCTGGCAGATCCCAGGTTTTTGGCGGTGATGGAAGACACGCGCCAGGGGGTTGAAAATTGCCGGGCGAACTGCGCGTATTTCAACCTTTGCGGTGGAGGGGCTCCAGCCAACAAATACTTTGAAAACGGATCGTTCCGCTCGATGGAGACAGCCTACTGCCGCCACGTCATCCAGCTTCCGATCTCGATCGTTTTAGACGACATGGAGAGCGGGCTGGCGGGCTAAGCGGTCTGCGCGCTTTTCCGGCAGACGACGCTGAGGATCGGGGCATCCTCTTCGCAGGGGGCGCATTGAACGGCCACCTGGCGATGGCCTTTGGCCTCCAGTCGGGAGCTGACAGCCGAGGAGGCCAACTCCGGCGAGTTGCAGTCGCGGCTGAGGTGACCGAGCACCACGTGGGAAAGCGCTTCGCTGGCCACCTCGCCGACGAGGTCGGCGGCGGCAGCATTCGAGAGGTGGCCGTGGCGGGAGAGGATCCTCTGCTTCACCGACCAAGGACGTTTGATGTCCTGCTGGAGAAGCGCCTCATCGTGGTTCGTTTCAATGAGCAGGGCATTGACCCCGCGCACGGACTCGACCACCTGGCGGGTGGCATAACCGAGGTCGGTGAGCACGGCAAAGGACCCCGCTTCCGAGCGCACAACAAATCCAACGGGGTCGGCCGCATCGTGAGGAACCGAAAAGGCAAGGACATCGAACGGCCCGAGGCGGAACCCCGTCCCGCTGGAAAAAAGGTTCCAATCGGCGGTGACGCCGGTTCGTTTCAGGTGGTCGGCTGTGAGGGGATTCGTGAACACCGGAACGCGGTGCTTGGAGAGAAGCACCTTCAGCCCGCGGGTGTGATCGCCATGTTCATGAGTGAGAAGGATCCCATCGAGCTGGTCGAGCGGCGTTCCGCAAGCTTCGAGCCGGGCGGTGAGCTTCCGGGCACTCAGGCCGGCATCCACCAGAACGCGGCAGTCCCCCTGGCTCAGGAGCAGCGCGTTGCCATGGCTGCCGCTGGCCAGAATGTGAATTTCGAGCATGAGTGGGATTAGACCATCGCCGGAGAGCTCCAGCCAGAAGAATTGCCTGTGCCGCTCAGTTGGCCGGGCGTTCCAGGATCGTCCGCGCAATCCCAAGGGCTTCGTCCACGTCCGCCGCGACATGGTCGTCGCCGATCTCATCCAGAAACCCGGCCTGGGTCATCATGAAATAAGGCTGGGTGTGGGCCCCGCAGATGATGACGTGTCCGCGCTGGGCCTTGACTTTGGAAACCAGCAACTCGAGGGCATTCAGCGCGGTGGCGTCCATCGAGGTCACGGCGCGCATTCGCAAGATGACGACTTTGGGCCTGGCATTGGCGGCCACCAGCGCATCCTCCAGCTTGTCGGCGGCACCGAAGAGAAATGGTCCGGCAATCCGGTAGATCGTGACGCCCTCGGGAATCTTTTTGCCGACGATCGAGTGCCGATCCCCCTCGTCCTCGTTGTCTGCGGTGACCTGGTGGATAACGGTCGTATCGGTGACCCGCTTGATAAAAAGCAGAGCGGCCAGCAGCATGCCGATTTCCACGGCGATTGTCAGGTCGAAGAGAATCGTGAGAAGGAAGGTGGCCAGAAAAACCGCCGCGTCCGCCCGGGGCAACTTGCGCAGCCTTGCAAACTCGCGCCATTCGCCCATTCGCAGAGCCACTCCCACCAGAATCGCACTCAGGCTGGCCAGCGGGATGAATTTCGCCAGCGGGGCGGCGATCAGGATGATGGCCAGAAGCGTGCCAGAGTGGATCATTCCCGAGAGCGGCGAGACCCCGCCGGCTTGGATGTTGGCCGCCGTGCGTGCGATGGCGCCCGTCGCGGGAATACCGCCGAAGAGGGGGGCGAACAGGTTTGCGATCCCCTGGCCGACGAGCTCGGTATTCGCATTGTGACGGTCGCCGGTCATCCCGTCCGCCACGACTGCGCACAGAAGGGATTCGATTGCGGCGAGAAGCGCAATCGTGATCGCCGGCTGGAACATTTCCTGCACCACGGGAAGCGAAAACTGAGGCAGGGAAAATGCAGGGAACCCGGCCGGGATGCCGCCAAAGCGCGATCCGATGGTTGCCACCGGCAGATCAAACCAAAAGGCAACAAGGGTTCCGAGGATCAGGACCACGATCGGGCCCGGGATGTGGCGGAGCGGGAGGCGCGGCCAAAGGCGAAGGAGGATGAGCGAAACGCCGGCCAGACCCAGCGTGGTCAGATCCGTGCCCGGAATCGCATGCCAGAGCCCGGGAATCTTTTCAAAAAAATCCACCGGCAGGGTTTTCACCGGCAGGCCGAGAAAATCTTTGACCTGGCTGAGAAGGATGATGACCGCGATGCCGCTCGTGAAGCCGGTTGTCACAGGATACGGGATGAACTTGATCAAGGTTCCCACCTTGAAGAGCCCCATCGCAATAAGCAGGAGGCCCGCCAGCATCGTGCAAACGACCAGCTTTTCAAAGCCGTAGGTCTGCACAATCCCGTAAACAATGACGACAAAGGCTCCGGTTGGTCCTCCGACGCAGAGCCGCGTTCCTCCAAAAAATGAGATAAGGAACCCCGCGATGATTCCGGTGTAAATGCCCTGCTGGGGCGTGACTCCCGACGCAATGCCAAAAGCCATCGCCAGAGGCAGCGCGATCACCCCCAGCGTCAGCCCCGCCACCAGATCCATCCACAGCTTCTGAGCGCTGTAGCCTCTCCACAGGCCAAAGGCCGTTGGCAGAGTGTAGAAAGGATCTTTCTGCGACATATAAGATTATCTAATATTAATTCCAGAAAACGTGCAACCGGCAATTCGCCGCGGCTCCGCCAGCACTTTGATAAAGACCGGACACCTGGAGCGGCATCCTCCGTGTGCTTCCCCGTGCAGGCCAATTGGCGGAAGGACATCATCCCTGATGTCCGTGGATTCTCATGAACCGCCGACAGGCAAAAAACGAGCCCATCCGCGGACGGGGCCGACGGATGGGCTCGGTAAGTTTAAAGTTCGGGACGAGTTATTTCGCGGGAGCCGAGGCGGCCTTGGCGGCGCGACGTTTTTCCCAGCGGGCTTTCATGGAAGCCGAAAGCTTGGCGCGTCCGGCTGGCGAAAGGCCTGATTTTTTTGCAGCAGGCTTTTTCGCAGCTTTGGGAGCGGCTTTAGGGCTGGGGGCTTTCTTGGCAGCTGGAGCTTTCCTGGCGGCCTTTTTGCGCGGCGCAGATTTCTTAGCAGAAGCTTTCTTAGCGGAAGCCGGTTTGGCCGGAGCTGCGGCATCAGCCGGCTTGGCACCCAGGATGGCGTAGAGGCCGGGAGAGACCTTGTGGGTGAGTTTTTTTCCGGTGGTGCTGAACCAGACGGAGACATTGCCGACGGATTTTCCGAGTTCGGAAGCGATGTCCTTGACGCGCATCCCCTCAGGACCGGCTTCTCCAAGAAGAGTGAGGATCTGGTCTTTCATGCCGGCTTTTTTGGAGCCTTTTGTTCCGCTTTTTCGTGAGGACTTGCGGGATTTTTTAGCTTTGGGCTGGACGGCCTTGACGGCGGAGTCGGAAATTTTACCAGCAGCGCTCATGATCGGGGCGGCGGCTCCGCTGAGTGTGCGGGAGATTTCGGTTTCAATTTCGGCGACTAGGTTAATGAGCTCATCTTTCCGTTCGGTCAAGGTGAGGACGCGGCGGAGGGTTTGGCTGGTGATATGTGATAGATTCATAGTTGAGAGAACTATTAAGATTAGGATTTTCCCGCAGTGCAAGAAAAATACTAAGGAGTGTCGGCGACGGCGGTCGCTCTCCTGCCGGCTCAGGCAAGTGGTTTTAGGCGGTCGAATTCGGCGAGGGCCATGCCGACGACCTGGTCCATATTGTAGTATCGGTAAGTGGCGAGGCGGCCGATGAATGAGGTGTTGGGCTCGGCGGCGGCCCGTTCCCTGTATCTGGCGTAGAGAGAGGCGGCATCCGGGGCGGGGATCGGGTAATAGGCTTCCTTGCCAGGGCCGAAGTCCTCGGGGTATTCGCGGACGATCGTCGTATTATCGCAGAGTTGTCCGGTGGCGTGCTTGATTTCCACGATGCGGGTAAAGTCGTGGTCGTTGGGGAAATTGACCTGCATGGCTGGCTGCCAGAAGCCTTTTTGACCGGAAATGGCTTCGCGGGGGATGAGCTCTTCGGGCGTGAATGACTCCGATTCGAAGCGGAGGGACCGGTAGGGCAGGCGGCCTTCCGAGAAATCAAAATATTCATCCACGGGGCCGGAGTAAACCATCCGCCGGAAGCGGACATGTGGCAGGACCTCGCGGTAGGGGGTGTTGAGGAGAAGTTTCGCGCGGTCGCCGCAGGCTTCCAGCATGCGCTCGAACATCCGGGTATAGCCGGCGGACGGCAGGGCCTGAAAATCCTCGGTCAGATAGCGGTCATCCCGGTTCGTGCGGATCGGGATGCGTCCGCAAACCGAGGCGTCGAGATCCCTTGGATGGCGCCGCCACTGCTTGAGGGTATAGTTTTCGAAGAACTGCTCATAGAGGCGGCGACCGACCTGGGAGATGATGACTTCCTCGGAGTTGGCAGGCTTGTCGATCGGGGTCCTCCATTCCTCGAGCTTCGCGGCCATTTCCTCGGGGGTCGAGGGGTGTCCGACCGCCTTTTCAAATGTATTCAGGTTGATCGGGAATGGCCAATAGGAGCCGTGGGTCCAGGAGAGGATTTTGTATTCGACCGGATGCCACTCGGTGAACCGGGAGAGGTAGTCACGGATGCGCGGGGAGTTGGTTCGGAAATAATGCGGGCCGTAGGTGTGGACGAGGACTCCGTGATCATCATAGCGGTCGTAGGCATTTCCGCCAATGTGGCTGCGCCGGTCCACAATCAGGCAGGTGGCTCCTTGTTGGGTCGTCAGTCGCTCGGCCAGTGTCAGACCGGAAAACCCGGCACCAACGATCAAATAATCGAATTCCCATGCCATGTCCCCGCAGTCTCGCCGAGAGCGCCCTGCTGGCAAGCCGGAATGCAGTTGCGCCCGCCCGAAAGAATCCTTTTCCGACCGGAAAAAGTTGATTTTTTCGCGGAGATCCTTCATCTGATGTGGATGCGAATTCTTTGTGTGGCAACGGCGGCGGTAATTGGGCTGGGACTTTCGGCCTGCAATAAGAAAAATTCCGACCTTTATGCGGGGGTGGACGGCGATTTTGTGACGGGAACACCACTCGGGGACCGAGTGGACGGCGCGAATTTCTTCGGATCAACCGTGGCACGCGGGCAATTTTCGCCCATCTATTTCGGCTACGACAGCATCGAGGTGGCATCCTCCGAGCAGTCGAAGATTTCGCAGGTGGCGACAGCGATGAAAGGTTCGCCGGGCGATCTGATTGTGGCGGGGTTCACGGATGATCGCGGGACGGAGGAATATAACCGCGGCCTTGGGGAGCGCCGTGCGCAGGCGGTTCGCGAGGCGCTGATCAACGCGGGAGTTCCTGCCGGGCGGATCCAGACCGTGAGTTTTGGCGAGGAAATGCCGGCCGACTCCAGCGGTGGCGAGTCCGCTTGGGCCCTCAACCGCCGCGCCGAGTTCGGCGTGGTGAAGTAACGCGCAGTGCGCGTCCCGCTCCTTGACCTGACCCGCCAGCACGCCTTGGTCGCCGGCGAGGTCGCGGCGAGTGTCTCCGCGCTCTTCGCCTCGCAGCAGTTTATTCTGGGAGCGGCGGTTGAGGAGTTTGAATCCGCCTTCCGGAATTTCATCGGCGGCGGGCACGCGGTCGGGATGTCCTCCGGGACGGACGCGCAGCTCGCGATCCTGATGGCCCTGCGGATCGGGCCCGGCGATGCGGTGCTGACCACGCCTTACACCTTCTTTGCCACGGCGGGCTGCATCCACCGCACGGGAGCCGAGCCGGTATTTGTCGATGTCGAGGAGGGAACGCTGAACCTGGATCCGGAGAAGCTCCGGGAATATTTGGAAGGACGCTGCACGGTCGAAGCGGATGGGACGGTGCGGACGCCACGGGGGAACCGGCTGCGGGCGATGATTCCGATCCACCTCTTTGGGACGTGTTGCCGGATGGATGAGATCCTGGCCCTTGCGGAAAAATATCATTTGGAAGTGATCGAGGACGCTGCGCAGGCGGTCGGGGCGGAGTATCGAAGCGCCAAGGGTGTGCTCAAAGCCGGTGCGATCGCCCGCTCCGCCTACTTCAGCTTTTTTCCCACGAAAAACCTGGGCGGGGCTGGCGATGGCGGAATGTCTGTCTGTGCCGACGGGGAATTGGCGACGCGCCTTCGGCTTCTGCGCAACCACGGGATGGAGCAGCGGTATTTTCACCGGGAGGTTGGGGGGAACTTCCGGCTCGACGCGATCCAGGCGGCGGTGATCCACGCCAAGCTTCCGCACCTTGCGGAGTGGAATGCGGCGCGCCGCCGGAATGCCGCACAATATCGCGAGGGGTTTGCGGGCCGGGGGCTGGAAGAGTTTGTGCGTCCGCCGGTCGCCCCCGAAGAGGGGCTGCCGAACAGCCATATCTACCACCAGTATGTGATCCGGGCGAAAGACCGCGACGGGCTGATGGCCCACCTGCAGGCCGCCGGGATCGGGTGTGCGATCTACTATCCGGTTCCGCTTCACCTGCAGGAATGCTTTTCGCATCTGGGCTGCCAGGCGGGGGATTTTCCGGTCGCCGAGGCGGCCTCCCGGGAGTCGCTGGCGCTTCCGATTTTTCCGGAGCTTCGCCACGAGGAAATTGAGGCGGTGGTCGATGCCATCCGGGATTTCTACATCCGCTGAGGCTGTCGGATTTCCGGCGGATTGATCGAATTCAGGTTGGCGCGAAGGAGGCGGGGAAGGTAGGTTCTGCGGGAACTTGAGGACGTCGCCATTTCATTTTGCTTTTTACTGCTTCGTGGTGGGGAGCCTCCGGCTTCTTTTGACCTACGGCGCGAAGGTTCGGAGGGTGGTGTTTGCGGAGCCCCCGCGCGGACCGTTTGTGATGGCGTCGAACCACATCAGCCACTTCGATCCTCCGCTTTTGAGCGGATGGTTTCCGAGAAAGCTCGATTGGATTGCGATGTCGGACCTCTTTGCCACGAAGTGGTCGGACAGGGGGTTCCGATGGCTGGATGTGATTCCGGTGGATCGAGACGGGGACGACCGGAATGCGCTGCGGGAGGCGATGCGGCGTCTGGAAGGGGGGCGTGTGATCGGTGTTTTTCCGGAAGGAGGCATCCGGGATGGGGAGCGTTCGATGGTCGCGGGCGCACCGGTGCGGGGCGGGGCGGCGATGTTGGCCGCACGGGCCCGCTGCCCGATCGTCCCGGTCGTGATCCTTGGCAGCGAGCGGCTCTACAATGCGAAGAACTGGCTGCCCTGGCGCCGCGCGAAGGTCTATATTGCCATCGGGCCCGCCATTGAGCCCCCGCCACCGGAGATCGCCCGGGGAGCGGCCCGCGAGGAAATGGGACGCGAGTTGGCCGCAGCCATCGTGCGGC
>JBGSJQ010000099.1:0-4149 GCA_041741775.1 Terrimicrobiaceae bacterium
GCAGATTTTCCAGAGCGGAATACCAACTCTTGGATTGATTTGGATCATTGGCTGGAAGCCAATGCCACGTGGCATCGGCATCCTGCCGATGTTCTGAGTCTGTTTGTCGTTCCGCATTGACTCGCTCGCTCCCGTGCTCCGTCGGAGGCCCTTGGACTGCTGCAATTCCTTTGCAGCTCTGGGGAGAAAGCACTGTTTGCAGGCTCGACGCCGAACTTTCCAAAGCTCGCCACATTCCAGAGCGGTGAAGCATCCCCGCAGTCCAGAGCGCTTCGCGCGGCCACATGGGGAAGCCTCACCCAGCTTGAGCCGGAGGCCCTTGGACTGCTGCAATTCCTTTGCAGCTCTCGGGAGAAGGCACTGTTTGCAGGCTCGACGCCGAACTTTCCAAAGCTCGCCACATTCCAGAGCGGTGAATGATCACCGCAAGTCCAGAGCGCTTCGCGCGTCACGGAAAGCCGCCAAAGGTGCAAAAATGGCCACATCCACAAGAGGAGAGCTCCCCGCATTTGGTGGCCCCGCCTTCATCCTTCATCCTTCATCCTTTCCTGTGCCTCCTGTAAATCCTGTCATCCTGTCAAAATCCCCAATTCAAAATTACTCCTCCTCCCGGCAGCTTGTGAGTTTTGCTAATCCGGTTAAACATCAAAGAGCTTGGCAAAAAAGCGCAGCAGCGGCAATATGCTTCCATCTCCAAGGCGTGGAATTCCCGCCCAGAGGTAAAAACACCAAGAAAACACCCCATCCTCTCATGAAAAAATCACTCCTCACTCTGGCGGCCACCATCGCCGCACTCGGCCTCGGCACCACCATCGGCAATGCCCAGTCCGTCTGGAACGGCGGCGCCGGCAACTGGTCCTCCAACGCCGCCACCGGCTGGAACGGCACCGGCGTTCCGAATGTCATCGACCGCACGGCTGATGCTACCGCTGCTGGTGGCACAATCACCGTGGATGGCAATTTCACCTTGGGCACGCTCACCCAAAGCGGAACACAGTCGCGTTCGCTCAACACCGCCACAGGCGGCACCCTCATTTTTGATGTCACCTCCGGCAATGCCCTTTGGGACATGAGCACCGGACTCTCAGGCACCGGCATCAGCGGCGGCACCAGCCATAGCACGAATATCACGCTCAACGACAACCTCGAGATCCGCGGGCTGGTTTCCAATAGCTCAACCTCCCCGACCTTCTCCGGCAAAATCAGCGGCGCGGGCCAGCTCCTGCTCACCAACGTCGCGACCACTCCTAGTAGCGGCGGTGTGCGCGTCAGTTTGAACAATGCCACCAACGACTTCTCCGGTGGCATCAACGTCGGCAACGGCGTCGGCCTTCGTCTGAATGCCTCCGGCGCCGCCGGCAGTGGCACCATCACGCTCGCCGACACCACCAACGGCGGCAACAACCTCGATTTCCGTGTCGATACCGCCAATGCCACTCAGGTTCATGCCAACACCATCAACTTCGGCACCCGCGTCAGCGGGGGCGCCACCGTCCTCAGCCTGCAAAACAGCACCATGACCGTGACGCTGAACGGCGTCCTCTCCGGCACCATGGCCACCGGTCGCGTCAGCCTCAATGGCGGCACGCTCGTCCTCGGTGGCGCCAGCCCGAACACCTGGACCGGCCAGTTCCGCTCGGATACCCACGGCACCCTTATCGCCGATAAAGTCGGTGCCATCAGCAACGGCTTCTCGATGCGGTCCTCGACGGCCAATACCCAGACCTCCCTGCTGGTCGGCGTTTCCGACACCCTCACCGGCCAGATCAGCGTGGATGGTAGCAACTCCGGGGCGGCTCAGTCCTACACCGTCCAGATCGGTCTGAAAGACGGCAACAACGGCACCGTCACCTTCAACAACGGCAGCAAGATCAACTTGAACAACGCCTACGGTAACGGCGGAACCGTGGGCACCCCCACCACCAGCCTCAACCTGCACAGCGGCAATGGCACCGGCACACTCAACATCACCACCGAGATCGGCACCAACGCTCTACCTGCGACCGCCCGCAACATCTCCATCACCGGCACCGGCACGGTGAATCTCAGTCGACTGGTTGGCAATACCTACGGTGGCACCACCACGGTTTCCAGCGGCACATTGCTCGTCAGCAACACCAGCAACTCCGCCACCAGCACGGGTGCGGTCACGGTTTCGAGCGGTGCCACCCTTGGTGGAACAGGCAGTGTTTCTGGCGCGACATCGGTGACAGGAAGTTTAATGGCTGGTGATGGGCTAACCTCTGCAGCCGGCACACTGACACTCGGAGGCGATCTCTCGATGTTGAGCACCTCGACATTGGTTTTCGAGCTGGGTGGATCCTTTGCCCATTCGATCTTGGCTCGCACGGGTTCAGGCACATGGTCCTTTGATTCTATCCAACAAGTTCGTTTTGTTGACTTCGGAGCAGCCACAGGAACCTACAGCGGGTTGATCACTGGTCTGGCTGGGGATCCAGGCAGTCTGGCTTCATGGACGATTTCTAACGCTGGATGGGCAGGCACGTTCTCCTACAACTCCGGTTCGGTTGACTTGAACCTCACCGCCGTCCCCGAGCCCAGCACCTTCGCCATGCTGCTCGGCGGACTCGGTGCGCTGGCCCTCCTGCGCCGCCGCCGCCGCGCCTGAGAGGTTTCTTTTTTTGGGGGTAAGAGTTGGCGGTCCTTTTCATGCCGCTGATTCGAACTGCGCCCCGCCGGTTCTTTGGGGTTCCGGCGGGGCGTTTTTCTTTTTTTTCCCGAGCCGATTCACGCGGCCTGAGGCCGACCCCCAGCTTGAGCCGAAGCCCCTTGTGGCAACGCTTGAAAAGCCAGGCCGGCTGACCCCAAAAAACCACAGAACTTTTAGCCGCAGATTGACGCCGATTTGGCGCAGATTTTCCACAAGCGGAGAGCCGCCCCTCATCCATGCGGTGCCATCATCCATCACCCATCACCCATCATCCTGTCTCTTCCCCCCTCCTGTAAATCTTGCAAATCCTGTCATCCTGTCAAAAATCTCTTCCTCCTCCGCCATGATACCGAAAAACATCCCTTTTCTCATGAACCCACGTCTTTGTTTTGTCGCGGCCTTCTTGGCTATCCAGTGTGTGCTGGTCGCGGAGACATTTGAGCCGAGGAACGACTATGGGATGCCGTTGGAGCCGAAGGACACCGTCCTGCACGGTGCCGGGCAGGCGATGGCCCAGAGTTTCCGCGACTACACCGCCACGGTGGGACCGGAGCTGACGCCGGTGTTCTTCATGGACTACGCCGGGCTGAACCAATTTTGGACGCCCGAAGATGCCGCCAAAGCGTTGAAAGGCACCCGCAAGCTGCTGGCCGAGCACCCGAAACTCATGCTGCAACTCGGGCTCTCCCTGACGACCGATGGCAAGCCGGAGGAGGTTTACGACGAGGCGGTCGCTGCCGGGAAATTCGATGTCCCCATCCAGAATCTCTGCGACGAGCTGAAGCGCCTGGGGTGCCCGGTCCTGATCCGCATCGGCTACGAATGCAACGGTTCGTGGAATGGCTACAAACCCGAGCCCTACAAAAAAGCCTTCCGCCGCATCGTCGAAGCCTTGCGAAAAAACAAGGTGAATGCCGCCGCGGTCTGGTGCGCCTATCCCGTCGATCTCGCGCAGGCCATGCCCTACTACCCCGGCGATAACTACGTGGACTGGTGGAGCATCGACCTCTTTTTCCCCTCGGATCTCACCGACAAAAAGACGACCGCATTTCTGGACGCCGCGCATCGCCACAAGCGCCCGGTCCTCATCGGCGAAACGACCCCGCGCACCGTCGGCGTGGGTAAAGGGGAGGGGAGTTGGAACGAGTGGTTCGGACCGTATTTCTCCCTCATCAACAAGAATCCCGGAATCAAGGGCACCAGTTACATCAACTGGAATTGGTCGCAATTTCCGCAGTGGTCCGACTGGGGCGACGCCCGCCTCGAGACAGCCCCCGACATCGCCGAACGCTACCGCGCCGCTTTAAGCAGTCCGCTATTTCAACACCAATGAACCCACAAGCCGCAGATTTTCCACAGGCGGAATACCAACTCTTGGATTGATTTGGATCATTGGCTGGAAGCCAATGCCACGTGGCATCGGCATCCTGCCGATGTTCTGAGTCTGTTTAACCTCCGTATCTTCTTGAATCTGTGGA
>JBGSJQ010000100.1:0-68248 GCA_041741775.1 Terrimicrobiaceae bacterium
CAGAACTTTGCAGCTTTTGAGCGTTCATCCGTTTGAGAAAGCGCCTATCCATGAACTACTTACAGATCCTAACTTCAGAGATTTGGATGCATGCTCTCATAACCAATTGATGTTGTGGTAGTTAAAACCGGACACTTGTGACGTCGGTTGATGAACCAGTGACAGAGGCAGCGGCAAGGTTTCCCCAGCCAGCCCCCCCTGTGCCGATGTTCAAGGTTCCCCGTCCGTCTAAGTTCACAACTCCGCTGCCGCCTGCCCCCACAAGTACCGTTCCGCCAGTCATATTCAACGCTCCCGTGCCCCCTAAGCCGATCCGCAGGTCCTGACCAGTTATTATGAACCAGCCACTGCTGATATTGACGGTTCCATTGGAGCCTGAAAGCCAGCCAAGATTTGCATATTGGCTGATGACCGCTCCGCCTGTGATATTGAGCGTCCCTGTGCCAGAAAAGCCGACAGCGAGAATGTGAGCATTCGTGAATGTTCCGCTGCTGATATTAAGGATTCCGACGCTGCCAGAGTTTCCTCCCACTGTTGCGCTGGCGGTTTCAGTTGTTGCATAAGTGGTGAGATTCCCGCCTGTGATATTCAACGTTCCAGTTTTATTGTAATCAGGTCCGACGCCGAGGATGTAGGCATTCCCCGAAACTCCCGTGGCCAGAGTGGCGGTTAAATTGTCCCCAATGTTGGCGGTATCATTGGTTCTAGGAAGCCAGCCATTAGACCAATTGCTGGCGACATCCCATGAGCCAGAATTTACTAGATAGGGGGACCGTGATTGTGCTTCCACACGTTGAGCGGCCGCTCCGCAGAAAAGAAAGACAAGCGGAATGATCGCGTGATGAGTGAGGGAGCGGCGGAACGGGTTTTTTGAGAAAAACAACCTGTGAAAGAAATGAAGTCCCCCCCTCAAGTGCAAGCCCGGCCTGCAAGCCCGGCCTGCAAGCGAGGAGGAAACTCTCCTGCGCTTCCAAGCCAGCCACCCCGCTCCTAAGAGCGCAAGCAAGCCTACAGGCGACGGTTCGGGGACGCTGGCGGCACAGAAACCATAAAGATCAGCCTCTAGGGAGGGCAAGTCCGCGTTGGCGGCCCTCGTATGTAAAGAGTTGCTGTTACCGCAACATGAGCCCCCGCAGACGCCCCGAGTCGCCAGCCCGAGAGCTGCCACTGCCGTTGTTCCGAGGGTTTTCATAGGCTTCATGCCGCGATTTTCCCTCCGCCCCGACGGCGCACCAATGAAATTTTGTTTACATAGTGTAGAGTCTGCTATCGACGGGGTCGCCATTTGCGGGTAGAATCATCGAAGAATGACTGCATTTGAGATCGGGCCATTTTTGAAGCGCGTGCGGGTGGATCGAAAAATCAAGATGCAGTCTGCGGCGGATGCCGTTGGCGTATCGCTGGCGACCTGGTCGCACTGGGAGAGCGGGCGACGCCAGCCGCATCTCGACAATCTTCTCGCCTTGGCTCAATTCCTCGACATCTCCCCATCCTGCCTGGTGTGCCTGAAAAACGGCCATTGTTCAGGGACCTCCATCGGAGGGAAATGCGCCGGAGGGAAATTAGAGCAACAAGAACCCTGTCCCGTGTTCATAAAAGTCTGACGGCTTGTCCCGGGTTGATTCCGGTTGCGCTGCCTGCCGCAAACGAGTTGCGCCCCCTCTTCCAATCCGCCAGATGCCCACGCGTTTAGCGTGCGACGAATCAGCCTTGTCAACCCCTCCGCAGCAGGATAGAGAATTTTGCCATGAACACCCACCATGTTGCTGCCGCTCTGACCAGTGTTGCCCTCTTCACCACCGCCTGTGAAAACCTCAGCCCCGGCGAAAATGCAGGGCTTTTTGGTGCCGCCGCCGGCCTGGCCACCGGGATCCCGCTGGCCGTGGCCGGCGTGGACCCTTCCATTACGATTCCCGTGACCGCCGGAGCCGTCGCCGTGGCAGCCGCTGGCGCCTACATAATTTCCAAGAACCAGGCCACCGAGCGTCAGCGCAAGATCGCCGAGCAGCGCGCCCGCATCTACCTTGCCCGCCAGGAAAAATTGCAGGCCGACGCACAGGCCGCCAAAAAATCCAAGAAACCGCGCTACATCGCGGTTCAGACGGAAAAGACTGAGCAGAATCAGGGGAAAGCCGCCGTCATGGTTTTTGATACGCAGACGAACGAGGTGGTCGGCAATAACGTTTACGACATGAAGTCCACCCCTCAGGTCGGGCAGACCGCAAAGTTCGACACCTACTCCGCCCAGTTTGTCGGCACGGGGAACTGAGGCGGCGAAATCCGAAGAGACGGCCAGTCAATGTGAGCGTGGAATCGCGGGGCTGACCGCTCAGCAGGCGGTTGACTCAATCGCCTCTACAGCGTGACCTGCAACTCCCGATCCTACGCCGGCGGGCGGAGGATCATTCGCGTGTAAACGGCCTCAATGGCTTCCGCCAGGCTCTCAATGCGAATGGGCTTTGTGAGATAGTCGTGCATTCCGGCTTTGATGCACAGGTCCTTGTCCCCCGCCAGCGCGTTGGCCGTCAGCGCAATGATATGCGGCCGCTTATCTTCGGGATAGGTCTCGCAGATTTTTCGACTGGCCTCCAGTCCGTCCATCTCCGGCATCTGGATGTCCATCAAAATGAGATCGAAATCTTTCTTGGCAAGGGCGGAGAGAACCTCGAGTCCATTCGAAGCCAGGCCGGCTTCGTAGCCAAGCCGGCGCAGCATCATGACCACCAAACGCTGGTTCACTTGATTGTCTTCGGCGATCAGAATCTGGAGCGGGCAGCGTTTGCCCAGCGCGGCTTCTTCGGAAACAAGCCCCGGTCCCGGTTTCGCCTGAGGTTTTTCCACGGCGACCAGAGGGATGGAGAATCGGAAGGTGGAGCCGGACCCGGGCATTGAGCACAGCTGGATTTTGCCGCCCATCTGCTCCACGATCCGCTGGGAGATGGCCAGCCCCAGCCCCGTGCCACCGTAGCGTCGGGACGTGGAGGGGTCGATCTGGCTGAAGCTCTGGAACAACTTGGCCTGCTCCTCGGCAGCGATGCCGATGCCGGTGTCCCGCACCGTGAAAGAAATGTGGGGGCTGGGCCCCTCCTCGACCGAGACGCCGAGAACAACCTCTCCGGCTTCCGTGAATTTCACCCCGTTCATCGCCAGATTCACCAGCACCTGGCGCAATCGCTGCACATCCCCCATAATCGCCTCCGGCGTGCGGGGGTCAATTCCCACTGCCAGGCGAAGGCCCTTCTTTACGGCAAACCCTGCAACCGTCCGGCGACAGGCCTCCAGGCAGGCCCGCACATCCAATGGGGCTGACTCCAAAATCAGCTGCTCGGCTTCGATTTTGGAAAAATCCAGGATGTCACTGATGAGGGCCAGGAGCGAATCGCCGCTGGAGCGGATGGTTTCCAGAAACTCTTTCGCATCCGGACCAGTCGGGTCGGCTTCGAGAAGCTCGGACATTCCGATGATCGCGTTGAGCGGCGTGCGGATCTCGTGGCTCATATTCGCCAGAAAATCGCTCTTCGCCCGGTTGGCGGCCTCGGCTTTGGCGGTGGCCTCCCGAAGGGCGGACTCATGCAGTATGTCCACGGTGATGTCCTCCTGGGTGCCATACATCATCAGGGGCGCCCCCTCCCGGGTCCGGCTGATCAGGCGGCCAGTTGTGCGTACCCAGATCCAGCGGCCGTCCTTGTGCTTCATGCGGCAGTCACAAACATACATCGGGCTTTGGCTGGAGAGGTGCATGTCCAGGCGGGCGCGGAATTCCTCGAGATCCTCCGGATGGCAGAGGTTTTCCCATGTTTGAATGTTGGCCGGGGCGAGCTCGGCCAGTGTGAACCCGCAGATTGTTGCCCAATGCTCGTTGAAAACAGCTTCCCCGGTCTGGACATTCCATTCCCACGTGCCGAGTTTGGTACCTTCGATGATGTTCGAGAGTCGCAGGCGCTCGTTCTCCAAGGCCTCTTCGGCAAGTTTGCGCTTCGTGATGTTTTGAAATGTTCCGACCAGCTTGGTCGTAACCCCATCGGTCTGCTCCGCCTCGCCAACGACCCGCACCCAGATCCTTCGCTCCTTGGCTGTGATGAATGGCAGCTCCAAATCCCATGGCGTGCCTTGCGAAATCGCCTGCTGGATCGCCTGCTGGATCACCGGCCGCGCTTCGACAGGGTAAAACTGAAGGGCATTCGCGAGAATCAGGTTGTAGTTGGAATCAACCTCATGGATCCGACAGGTTTGCTCCGTCCATCGCGGGACCATGGACGGAACATCCAGCTCCCACCCCCCAATCCCCGCCACCTCGTTGGTCCTGGCCAGCAGCGCTTTGCTTTCGAGGGCGGCCTTCTGCGCTTCCCTCGCCTCGCTAATGTCCTGCGCGATTCCGAGAAGGCCGGTGAAAGCTCCGCAGCTGTCCCGCATGGGGGAGATCACCAGTGAGACCGGGAACAGGGATCCGTCTTTGCGAATGTAAGTCCACTCCCGCGCATTCCGATCCCCGTGCGCCATCTCGACAAGAAAGACTTCAAACCCGGAGACCCTGCGGCCCAGCTCATTGGAAAGCTCCTCTCCGCGCTTCTTGATCTCCTCCGCATCATGAAAGAGAAGAGGCGTTGCCTTGCCGATAACCTCTTCGGGGGCGTAGCCGGTGAGATTCTGGGCTCCTTCATTGAAAACGGTGATCGTGCCGCCTGGATCTGTGCCAATGAAAGAAATGCGGGTCGTCCCACTCAGCACCTGCGCCAGCCGGGCATGCTCCTCGGCGAGCAGTTCCTTGGCACGGATGATTTCGGTGATGTTGGATTTCACCGCAACAAACCGCTCGATGCGACCGCTCTTGTCCCTCACCGGGGAGATCGTTGTCGACTCCCAGAACAGTGAGCCATCCTTTCGTTTGTTCTGAAATGTTCCTTTCCAGACTTTGCCGGCGGAGATCGTCATCCAAAGGTTTTCGTAGAAGGAAGGGGGGTGAAGGCCGGACTTCAAAAGCCGATGGGTTTTTCCCAGCACCTCGCCCGGGGAGTAGCCTGTGGATTTTTCGAATGCGGGGTTGACGTATTCGATGGTCCCGGAAGAGTCGGTAATAACGACTGCCGAGGCGCTCTGCTCCACGGCGGTGCGAAGATTCATCAACTCCCGCTCGCGAAGCCTCCGGAGCGTCACGTCGATCTCAATCGCGAGGAACCCGAGCAGCGCTCCATCGCTTCCTCTATGGGGGATGATTTCCATGCTGATCCAGTAGGGCTCCCCCGTCTTGGTGTAGTTCAGGATCTCCTCCCCCACGATGCGCGTCCCGGCATCCAGCGCGGTCCTTATCCGCAGGATGCTGGCCTGGTCGGTGTCAGGGCCCTGCAAAAGCGAAGGGTTTTTTCCAGACACCTCCTCGAACGAATACCCTGTGAGCTTGGTAAACGCCTCATTCACCCACACGATCTTCCGGTCCGCATCCGTGAAAACGACCAGGCTATCGGTGTGCTGTGCCAGCAATGCCAACTGCCCGGCGCTCAGGGGGGCGATTATAGTCTCCGGGCTCGTTTCGGGCTGAGGCATGATGCGACGGACTTCCTTCCCGACGCTACCGGCGGAACTTCCGGGAGCGGCTCCGGCCATTCCAGCCGGGGGTTTTTGATTGGTGCGGTATTCATTTGCGGGTGGAACCCTCAAGATCCTAAAGGCGATCGGAGCCACTGACAATGCCAAAGCCCGAAAGGAATTTTTCAGCAAAGGGGTTTCCCCTTTTTTTCCTGGCGTGATATGCGGAGGGGATGAAAACGAAACCCCCTCTGCGGATCGGACTGATCGGATACAATTTCATGGGCAAGGCGCACTCGAACGCCTGGCGTCAGGCCGGGCGGTTCTTTGACCTTCCCGCCAAAGTCGAGCTGGACACGATTTGCGGGCGTTCTGCTGGGGCGCTGCAGGCTGCGGCAGACCAGCTCGGATGGCGGAGGACATCGACCGACTGGCGCGCGGTGGTGGCGGATCCGGAGATCGATGTCGTGGATATTTGCACGCCGAACGACAGCCATCACGAGATCGCCATCGAGGCCGCCCGCCACGGGAAGGCGATCCTCTGCGAGAAGCCCCTCGCGCTCAGCGTCGCCCAGTGCGAGGAGATGGTGGCCGCCGTGAAAAAGGCGAAGGTTGTGAATATGGTCTGCCACAACTACCGGAGGATCCCCGCCATGGCTCTTGCCAAGCAGATGATCGAGCGCGGCGACCTCGGCGACCGGATCTACCACTTCCGCGCCCGCTATGCGCAGGACTGGATTGCGGACCCCTCGTTCCCCCTCGTCTGGCGCCTCCAATCAAAGATTGCCGGCTCGGGAACCCACGGCGACATCGACGCCCACATCATCGACCTCGGACGCTATCTCGTCGGCGAAATCAAAGAGGTTTGCGGGCTCATGGAGACGTTCGTGAAAGAGCGCCCGCTTCTCGAAGAAGCCACCGCCGGGCTCGGTGCCAAGGCCGGAAAGAAGACCGGGAAAGTCACTGTGGACGACGCCGTCGCATGGATCGGCCGCTTTCGCAACGGGGCGATCGCCAACCTCGAAGCCACCCGGTTCGCCCAAGGCCGAAAGAACCACATCACCATCGAGGTGAATGGCAGCCAGGGGTCGCTGGCCTTTGATTTCGAGGATATGAACCGCCTCAAATTCTACAACGCGGCGGACCCGGCGGATGCCCGGGGATTCCGCGACATCCTTGTCACCGAGGCCGTGCACCCCTACGCCGGGGCCTGGTGGCCTCCGGGCCACATCATCGGCTACGAACACACGTTTGTGAATGCCTTCGCCGACTTCGTGAAAGCCGTCGTTTCCGGCAAGAGCGTGCAGCCCACGTTTGCCGACGGCCTCGCCAATGAAAAAGTGCTCGCCGCCGTCGAGGAAAGCGCACGGACCCGCTCCTGGGTCAGGGTTTGATCGGGAACTCCACGAAGAACGTGGTCTGCTCCGCCGCGGAAGAAGCAAAGCGGGCCTTGCCGCCCAAATAGCGTTCGGTCAGCAGGCGCACGCTGTAGGTTCCCAGCCCACGCCCGCCCCCCTTCGTCGAAAAAGAACGGTTGAAAATCTGGAGCTGGGCGGAGCGCGGGATCTCGCCCGGGTTCCTCACAAAAAATTCCACATGGCCGGGACGATTGGGCCGGCACCCGATCTCGACCACCTCGCTCTGCGGACAGGCTTCGAGGGCATTTTTTGCAAGGTTGCCGAGGACCCGCAGCAGGAGCGACAGATCGCTAAAGAAATCAACGCTCGCGCAATCGGGGACCATGCAAATCACCTTCCCGTCACATGCGGGATGTGCGAGGTAGGTTTTCACCGTGGTTTTCACGGCATCCCGGCTGTTGACGCTCCGCATCTGGATCGTCAACTCCCCCTGCTCGGCAGCGAGCAGCTCGCGCTGGGCCCGGATCTCGTCAACAAGCTGCCCGGAGAGCGTGGTGATGAGGCCTTTCAGCTCCCGAAGCTCTTCGGGCCCCGAGAACTCAATCAGCTCGCCGATGGATTGCAGCCCGCCAACCGTATTCAGCAGGTCATGAAAAAAGATTTTTTCGAGGACGAGGCGGCGTTTTTCGTCGCTGATATCCTGGAATGAGAGGAACGCGAAGCGTTCCCCCTCGATCTCGAACGGGCGGGCCCAGACCCGCAGGTCCAGGGGAGAGCCATCCTTGAGAAGCATCCGGCACTCCTCGATCGGGTTCTTGCCGCCCAGCCCCTGCACGATCGCCAGGAACGCACCGCAGACTTTGCAGGCCTCGGATTCGCCGCAGCCTCCGGGGGCCTCGGCGCTGTGCATGCAGCCGGCGGCCTCACCGGGACGCTTCCCCCAAAGCTCAGAGACGTCCTGCACCCGAAAAAAATTGGAGGCCGCCTTGTTGGCAAAGACGATTTGCCGGTTGGCGTTGACGGCAACAAGGATGTCCGGAACGGCGTCCATGAGCTGCCCCATCTCCTTCCACTCGGCAATGCGCCGGGCCTGCGAGATGACGGTTTCCTGGGCGGCGCGGGGGGTGGGCTCGGATAAAGCGTTCACTGCTCCATAAAATAATGAAGGAATCGCGCCCGGGATACAATCCCGATTTTCGATTTACTGATGGAGCGGAGCGGATCAATCCTCGAGACCGGAAAGGGGAAGGCGGAGACCGGAAAGGTTGTCGCCCCGCCGTCCGTCGATCAGCCCCACCCCGGGCGCAGCCGGGCTCTCTTTCTTCCAGGTCGCGGCGCTACTCGGCAGGCGGGTTTTGTCCGGCGAGGACGCGCTTGATCGTGTTCGTCGTCGAGCGGCCTTCGACCATGTCGGCGAGGACGACCCTTCCGCCATGCGACTCAACGACTTCGCGGCCGCTGACGTAGTGCGCCCAGTCTTTGCCTTTCACGAGAACCTGAGGGAGGATTTTCTCGATGAGATCACGGGGTTCGTCCTCGTCGAAGATGACGGTAAAATCGACAGATCGGAGGGAGGCGACGACGTAGGCGCGGTCCTCCTGGGTGTTGACCGGACGGGAGGGCCCTTTGGAGCGCCGGACGGAGGCGTCGCTGTTGATCCCGACGCAAAGCGCGTCGCCCTGCTCGCGGGCGAACGCAAGGTAGTGGGTGTGTCCGCGGTGAAGGATGTCGAAGCAGCCGTTGGTGAAGACGAGTTTGCGTCCGGCGGCCACGAGGGCGTCTCGCTCCGCGCGCGCCTCAAGCGGTGTGAGGATGCGGGGGCTCATGCGGTGGAGGCTTCGAGGCTTTCCAGGTTGGCTTGCACCTGGAGGATTTCCGGAGCGTCTGGTTTTTTAAATGCGAGGTAGGTTTTGATGGCCGCTTGGTAATACGAGCGGGCCTTGTCGAAGTTTTCGCTGGAGTGGTAGACGACGGCGAGGTTGGCGAGCGACTCAGCGACATCCGGATGCATCGCCCCGTAGAGCTGCTCGCGGATTCCCAGCGCCCTCATGTGCATAGTCTCGGCCTGGCCCCATTCTCCGAAGTCCGTGTAGGCGGCCCCCAGGTTGCTGCAGACCACTGCAACGTCCGGGTGGATCTCGCCGTGGGCGCGGGTGGCGCTCTCCAGCGCGAGCTTGTAGTAGTGCTCACACTCCGCGAAATCCCCCGTCCGCTTCTGGAGGGCAGCCAGGTTGCAGGCCAGGAGGATGTCCTGCGAGTGGTCGCGGCAGTCCCCGTAGAGCCTGAGAGCTTTGGTGTATTGAAGGAGGGCCTCCGTCTCCTTGCCGAGGTGGTCTTGCAGCAGGGCGAGCTTCGCCGCGACGCGCGCCGCAGCCGAGACCCTGCCAATCTTCAGGTTCTGCGAGAGCGCACCCTCAAAATTCTCTTCCGCCTCATGAAGGGACCCAGCAGCCTGGCAGACATCCCCTGCGATCTCAAGCGCATCACACCGACGAGGGCTGCTCTCTTGGAAAACCCGTTCAGCCGTCTCTTTGAAGTGCTGCGCCGCGACGGATTGCTGCTCATGGGAGCTTTGGCTCCGCTCGACTTCCAAGTCCCGGCAGAGAACGTCCCAGAGATTGGCGGTAGGCTGCATTTTCAATGCCTTCTAAAGACTTTTATGCCCGGCGACGAGTCAAAAAATCCTTAACTTTTCAAGAGGCGCAGCACCGCCTGCCGCGAGCGAGGGATCCGGCCGCAGTAGGTTTCGAGCGCAGGAAGGGGATCGGCGCTTTCGGCACCGATCGAGCGGCTGAGCTCGCGCTCAAAATACTCGAGGGCGCGAAGGCTGGCTTGGGATTTCCGAAGGAAGGCGACAGCGCGCTCCAGCAGGCTGTAGATGGGCTCGACCGGTTCGCCGGGCTGGGTGATCAGGTCCACGAGTTCGGCAAAGTAGCCCGCCAGAAAAACGTTGGGAAACGGGCTCCCCGGAAAGCTCTCCACCACACGGACCTCACGCAGGGAGTGGAGCGACGATGTGCGCGAGACGGCAAAGGAGATTTCCGCGACAAAAAACAGGTCGAGTTTTCCTGAGTGCTGGCTTGTGGGACGCCGTGCACCGCGGGCAACGGTGGAGATTTTTCCATGGTCGCGGGTGAGCCAGGTGACGATCCAGCTTGTCTCGCTCCAGGCCCGGCGGCGGAGGAGGATGGCGGGCGACTCCTGCACGGGCTTACCCGGGTCAGGACCCGAGGCGGGCTTTGGCGTCCGCACCCAGCCAGCTCCACAGGCTGGCGATGCTTGCCGCAACGCGGGATTTCACGCCGGCCAGCTCCTCGCTCGAAAACTTCTTTCCCTCGGCGGGCTTGCTGACGGCAAACATGTAATACTTGATCTTCGGCTCCGTGCCGGAGGGGCGCACGGCAATGCGGCGTCCATCAGCCAGGGTGATCATGAGCATGGCCTCGGCGGGGATCCGGTCGCCTTCGATGTCATGAATGACGTCCTTGGCGAAGTTGATGATCGAAACGACATTGGACCCGTCGATTACGGTTGGAGGGTTCGCGGAGTAGGACTCGACCAGCGCGGCGATCTGCGCGGCACCCGCAGCCCCATCCATCGTCAAGGATTCGCCCCGCTCGAGGTAAACCCCAAACTCGGAAAAGATCCGGTCCAGGAGCATGGGCAGGGTGAGCCCGATGGATTTGGCGTAGGCCGCCGCCTCGGCGATCAGCACGGCGGCGCTGTTGCCATCCTTGTCCCGCACGAAATCCGAGGCGCTGTAGCCGTAGCTTTCCTCGCCGCCAAAGACGTAGTAGGAGGAATGGGTGAGGCGGAGATCGCGGGTCACGTCTTCAGCGAGATCGGTGTAATTTTTCCGGAGGTGCTCCGGGATGGCGAGCTCGTATTTGCCGAGCTTCTCGCCGATGTATTTGAACCCGGTCAGGGTCTCCACGCAGCGGATCCCGAATTTTTCCGCGATCGCTTTCTGGAGGTCGGTGGTGACGAACGTCTTGATGATCACCGCATTTTTGCGGTTCTCCGCGTTGAGGATTCCAAACTCGAAGTGGCGGCTTGCGCGATACCACGCAAGGATGGACCCCGTCTGGTTTCCGGTGAGGAGCTGCATCTGCCCCGCCGCATCCCGCGCGGCCACGCCCATCCGATCGTCGTCCGGATCGGTCGCGATCACGAGGTCGGCCCCGGTCTCATCCGCCTGTGCGATCGCCATGCTGAGGGCCTCCGCATTTTCCGGGTTGGGAGATTTGACCGTCGGGAAGCGTCCGTCCGGCACCTCCTGCTCGGCGACCCCATCGCACTGAAAGCCGAGACGCTTCAGCATGGGCTTGATGATCACGCCGCCGACGCCATGGAGCGGGGTGTAAACGATTTTCAACGAGTTTTCGCGGCGGATGACATCAGGATCGAGCGGAAGCGTGGCAAGGCGGTCCATGTAGTCCTCATCGATGTCCGCGCCCATCGGGATGACCCGGCCGGGGCTTGCTGACGGCTCGTAAGCTTCGGACTGGACGGCATTCACCTTATCGATGATCGCGCTGGCGTGGGGCTCGACCACCTGGCAGCCGTCGTCGAAATAGACCTTGTAGCCATTGTATTGCGGAGGGTTGTGGCTGGCGGTGAGGTTGATGCCAGCCTGGGCGCCGACCGCGCGGACCGCGAAGGAGAGCTCGGGAGTCGAGCGCGGCCCCTCAAAAAGGTAGGCGTCGCATCCGTGCTCGGTGATCACCTTGGCGGCAAGCTCCGCAAAATCGCGTGAAAAGAACCGGGTGTCGTGGCAGATGCAGACCGCGGGGCGGCCCGGTTGCCCGGATTTTTTAAAGTGTTCGATGACATAGAGCACGAGGCCCTGGGTCGCGCGGCTGATGTTGTAGGTATTCATCGCGTTCGTGCCGACGCAGGGGAACTCCGGGCGGCCCAGCGCCTGGAGCGTGCCGGCTTCGGCCTTTGTCAGAACGGCTCCAATCGTCTTCCCGCGGAGACCGCCTGTTCCAAACGCCAGCGTGCGGAAAAACCGGTTGTCGAGTTCCTTCCAGTTTTTGGCCTCCACGAGTTCGCGGATCGCCGCCTCATACACCGGAGACGTGCTGCCGGAGAGGAGCGCAAGGACGTTGTCTTGGGAGGAGGGAAGCAGTTCGCCGTCTTTCGCGGCCTGCCGGATGGATTCGATGAGAGCGTTCATGGAGAATCGCACCATATCAAGTTCCCCGCCGTCTGCCAATAGATCTCCCCTGCTCTTCCTGCTTTTCCGATTCGGGGCAGGTTGATAGAGGACTTTGATGCCCGGCGACCAACCATCTCTCAGCCCCCAGGATGTCGAGGGGGAAATCTCCCGCCTCCTCGGATCCCTCACAACGCTCTCCCTCGCCACGGTGAATCCTCAGGGAGCCCCCTGTGCGGCGGCGGTTTACTTTGTCAGCGATAAAGATCTCAATATCTACTTCCTGTCCGCCCGGACGACCGTCCACGGAGCCAACATGCTGGCCTTGCCCCTCGTAGCCGCCACCGCGCACGACGAGCATCAGGAGTGGAAAACCCTCTGCGGCCTCCAGCTCACCGGAGAGGCTCACCCGGTCGGCGCTCTGGAATTTCCTCGCGCCGCGCGCCTCTACAACCGGAAATACCCGTTTGTCGATCTCCTCAAAGCATCCGACGACAAGGCCGCGCTGGCGAAGGCCATGGCGGCAACCACCATCTGGAAACTGGTGCCCGACTGGATCCGGATCACCGAAAACGCACGGGGGTTCGGGTTCAAACAGGAACTCCGCCTGCCGCACGATCCACCCGCTGCCTGAGGGTGCCCCCCTGCGCTCGGGGCCCCTCGCATCGGGGCCTCCGCGATCGTGCCTCAAAAAATCCTATTCCCCCGCGTTGACAGCCGCAACCGGGCTGGTATTTCTAAATGTTTCCCAATTCCCTTTATGTCCAAAAAAACCAAGTCAGTGAAACCCGCAGTGGCCCGCAAGGGCAAATACGTTTACACCTTCGGAGACGGCCAGGCCGACGGTGACGGAAAGATGAAGCCGCTTCTCGGCGGCAAAGGTGCCAACCTCGCCGAAATGACCCGCATCGGTCTCCCCGTGCCTCCCGGGTTCACGATCACCACGGAAGTCTGCACCTACTTCTACGCGAACAAGCGCTCGTACCCCAAGGAACTCCAGTCCCAGATCGAGGCCGGCGTCCGCAACATGGAAAAGATCATGGGCACGAAGTTCGGCGACGCCAAGGCCTTCCCGCTGCTCGTCGCCGTCCGCTCCGGTGCCCGCGACTCGATGCCGGGCATGATGGATACGATCCTCAACCTCGGCCTCAACGACAACACCGTCCAGGCCCTGGCCTCCGCCACGAAGAACCCCCGATTCGCGTGGGATTGCTACCGCCGCTTTGTCCAGATGTATGGCGACGTCGTCATGGGCGTCCAGAAGCGCGAGGGCGAGGACCACGAGCCCTTCGAGACCATCATCCATGAGTTCAAGCACGAGAAATACCATGCTGACATCGTGGACAGCGAGCTGACTGCGGAGGATCAGGAAGAGCTCGTCAATCGCTTCAAGGCGCTCGTCAAGGAGCGCAGTGGGAAGAGCTTCCCGGCCAATCCCTGGGACCAGCTCAAAGGTGCCGTCGGAGCCGTTTTTGGTTCCTGGATGAACGACCGTGCGATCGTCTATCGCCGCAAATACAACATTCCGGCCGAGTGGGGCACGGCGGTCAACGTCCAGGCCATGGTCTTCGGCAATACCGGAGAAAAATCCGGATCCGGCGTTGCGTTCACCCGCAACCCGGCCAATGGCGTCAAGGAGTTCTACGGCGAATTCCTCATCAATGCGCAGGGTGAGGACGTCGTGGCCGGCGTCCGCACGCCCGAGCCCGTCGCCCTCCTCAAGAAGCAGCTTCCGAAGCCGTTCGCCGAACTCGAGAAAGTTCGTCAGACCCTCGAGAAGCACTTCAAGGACGTGCAGGATTTCGAGTTCACCATCCAGGAAGGCAAGTTGTTCATGCTTCAGACCCGGAATGGCAAGCGCACCGCGATGGCGGCGCTCAAGTTCTCGATGGATATGGTCAACGAGAAGCTCATCGACTGGAAGACGGCGGTTCTCCGCAATCCGGCCGACCAGCTCGACCAGCTCCTCGCTCCGGTCTTCGACGCTGCAGAAATCAAAAAAGCGAAGCTCCTCGCCAGCGGCCTGCCCGCCGGTCCGGGTGCCGCCTCCGGCAAAATCTACCTCAATGCCGACCGCGCGGCCGCAGCCGCCGACAAGGGAGAAAAAGTTCTCCTCGTCCGCACCGAGACCTCGCCGGAAGACCTTCGCGGCATGATCGCCGCCGAGGGCATCCTCACCGCCAAGGGCGGCGTCTCGTCCCACGCTGCGCTCGTTGCCCGTCAGATGGGCAAAGTCTGCATCTGCGGTGCCTCGGCCCTGCACATCGACTACGACAAGAAGACCGTTTCTGTCGCCGACGAGACTTTCAAGGAGGGGGACTTCCTCTCGATTGATGGCACCGCCGGAACCGTCTACGCCGGACAGATCGCCACGGCACCATCCGAGATCATCACCGGCCTCCTCCACGGCGACAAAGCCGCGCAGAAGACCGAGAAGTTCAAGCACTTCAAGCAGCTCATGGAATGGTGCTCGAAGATCACCCGCCTCGAGGTTCGCACAAATGCCGACAATCCGGAGCAGACAGAAAATGCCATCGCCTTCGGGGCGACGGGCATCGGCCTCTGCCGCACGGAGCACATGTTCTTCGAAGGCGACCGCATCGATGCCATGCGCGAGATGATCCTCGCCGAGCGCACGAGCGACCGCATCGAAGCACTCGGCAAGCTCCTCCCGTATCAGCGCGAGGACTTCACAGGCATCTTCAAGGCGCTCAATGGACACCCCGCGACGATTCGTCTTCTCGACCCGCCGCTCCATGAGTTCCTACCGCACGATCACAGTTCGCAGAATGCCCTCGCCCTGAAGATCGGCATCAGCGCAGACAAGATCGCCCAGCGCGTCAAGGACCTCCACGAGTTCAACCCGATGCTTGGTCACCGCGGCTGCCGCCTCGGCGTCTCCTACCCGGAGATCACCGAAATGCAGGCCCGCGCGATCTTCGAAGCCGCCGCCGATGTGGCGAAGAAGAAGATCAAGGTCAAGCCCGAGGTCATGATCCCTCTCGTCGGGTTCAAGAAGGAACTCGACCTCCAGGTCGACATCGTCCACCGCGTCGCAAAGGCCGTCATGGCCGAAAAAGGCGTGAAGTTTGACTACCTCGTCGGCACGATGATCGAAGTCCCCCGCGGCGCGATCACAGCGGATGAGATTGCGCAGACCGCGCAGTTCTTCAGCTTCGGCACGAACGACCTGACCCAGACCGCTCTCGGCATGAGCCGCGACGACATGGGCTCGTTCCTGAACTCCTACACCGAAAACGAGGTGTTCAAGAAGAACCCGTTTGCCACTCTGGACCAGGAGGGCGTCGGCCAACTGATCAAGATCGCCATCGAAAAAGGCCGCAAGACGAATCCGAAAATCAAGCTCGGCATCTGCGGCGAACACGGCGGCGATCCCGACAGCGTCAAGTTCTGCCACAAGGTGGGCCTGACCTACGTGAGCTGCTCACCGTTCCGCGTCCCGGTCGCGCGCCTCGCCGCCGCCCAGGCCGTGCTCGAAGAAGCGAAGTAACCCCGCAACGGAGGAATCTTCCTCCCCAACAAAAAGCCGTCCGCGGAGAAATCCCGGACGGCTTTTTTGCGTCAGATTTTTACCAGCCGGGCGAGCTCTTTTGGCAGCGGGGACGCGAAACGGAGCTCTTTGTCAGTAGTCGGATGCGGAAACCTCAACGCGCACGCGTGAAGGCCCAGGCGCTTGGCCGGATCACTCACCGCCCCGTATTTTTTGTCACCGACAATCGGGCAGCCGGCGTCGGATAGGTGAACGCGGATCTGGTGACGGCGGCCAGTTTCGAGCGTGAGCTCGACGAGTGACCTCCACGTGCTGCGCCCAAGAACCCGGTAGTGCGTGACCGCATGTCGGGTCGCTTCACTGGCGCGTGTGCTCACGACCTTGAAGGGGTTCGATTCGTCGAGGTCGGACTCGAATGTGCCCTCCTCCGCCTGGAGATGTCCCTCCACAACCGCCTCATATTTTTTCTCCCCCAGCTCCCACCGGCCCTGCAAGACTTCTTTGGCCTCAGGGGTTTTGGCAAAAACCATCAGCCCGGACGTCTCCCGGTCCAGGCGGTGGACGATCCACACGCGCTCGCGGGAAAGCGGGTTGTCACGCTTGACGTAATCCGTGAGCTGCCGGTAAGCAGTTTTTTCCTGCTCCCGCTCGCTCGCGATGCTCAGCAAGTCGGTGGGCTTGTCGATGACGATCAGGTCCGCGTCCTCAAAAAAAACCCGGATCCCCGACCCGACCACCGTCCGCGGAACAGCAAACCGATCGCTTCTCACAGCAACCACATCCCCGGGAAGCAGCGGATGGTTGAACTGGCTGACCGGACGCCCGTTCACCGTGATCGCCTGAAATTTCAGCCACTGCCGGACCTGGGTCTTTTTCACATCCGTCCAGCTTGCAAAGCAGTGGGCGAGGAGTTCGTCCGGGGCGGTAACGGTGGAAGGCTTGGGCATTAGAGGCAGATATTTTTGACAGGTCGCTCAGAATTTACAAGATGCCGGAGAGCCCGGCAATTCCTGTGGGTGTGATCAAAACTGGGTGAGGTAATTGGCGGACGGCGGGGTGACAACCTTTCCGGTCTCCGCTTTCCCCTTTCCGGTCTTGATGAACGGCGATGACGCCATTCCTCCAAGGGCCTTCGATCCAACCGCACCCGAATTTAATCACACCCGATTCCTGTCCCCATCCCGCGCCGGGGATGTTAGCGTCTCCGGTTTGAGCCGAAAATGCATTTATCAGGATGAAGAAAAGCGGAGCCAAGGATCCAAATAAAGACGCCTACCGGCGGTTGCGCGTGCTACCGTGGTCCCATCTTTGGGACGTCGAGGTGCCGGCCTTCGATCGCGCCTCCCCCGAGGAACGCCTTGCGAATGTCTCGCTCGTCCGTGCGATTGGCGTCGTCTTTTCTGAATCCGGCAACACGGAAAACAAACAAGCTGTCGCGCGCTGGCTGCGCGGGCTCCTGAACGACCCGGAGGAAAAAATCCGCCGCTATGCCATGGCCGCCCTCCCGAAGATCGGTGGTGGAGCCACGGAAGAGGCCGACTTGCTCGGACTCCTGCAGCGCACAACGCTCGATCGGGAAAAGAAATTTCTTGGACGCTCGCTGAACAAGATTGGCGGGGCCGCAACACTCGAAGCCATCGAGTCATCGCCCGGGTTGCTTCCCGTAGAACATCAGAAAGTCCGCGCCAATGTGATTCGCGATCTGCAGCCTGGCGCTATCGCTTGCAACGCGATCTTCGCGGAGATAGCGAGCTTGCTTGTCTGCCTCCGCTGCCGCCGGGGCCTGGAGGATATCGTTCGGGACGAGGTGGAGTCCGCTTTCCCAAAAAACCGATTCCGCGTCGCCTCAACGGCGCCGGGCTTGCTGCTCCTGCGCCCGGCAACTGCCTTTTCTCTGAGAGATCTCTACTCCCTGCGCTGCTTTGCGACGGTGGGCTTTGTCCTCGGACAAGTCTCTGCCAACGACCACAATCTGGCCAAAAACATTGCCCGGACGTTGACTTCCCCACTCTCGCGCTCCCTCTTCACAGCTTTGACCGAAGGGGTGCCCCGCTACCGCCTGGAATTTGTGGCCCGAGGCCACTTGCGCGGCCTTGTCAAAAACGTCACCAGTCTGGCATACGCCATGGCTCCCGGGATCCTCAACGATCCCCGCAACGCCCTCTGGTCGGTCGATGTCCACCCCGCCGGACAGATGCTGTCCATTGAACTCCGCCCGCGATTATCCCCCGACCCACGGTTTGACTTCCGCCTTCAAGACGTGCCAGCCGCTTCGCATCCCCCATTGGCTGCGTGCATGGCCCGGCTGGCTGGCCCGCTGGACCCCGATGGGGTCCTCTGGGACCCCTTCTGCGGATCCGGGTTGGAACTGATCGAGCGCGCACGCCTCGGCGGTGTCCGACAGGCCTGGGGCACCGACCGCAGCGCGGCTGCCATCGCCATCGCTGAACAAAATTTTACGGCGGCCCGACTGGCGACCCCGGCGCGATTCGCCTGCTGCGATTTCCGCGACTTCCCTCAGGCATCCGGCCTGCGGCCCCACTCCGTCGGCCAGATCATTTCGAATCCCCCACTCGGCCGACGCGTCCCGATTCCCAACCTGCCGGGCCTCATCCGCGACCTCTTTGCCGCCGCCAACTCCCTCCTGCGCCCCGGCGGGAGCCTGGTTTTCGTCAATCCCGTTTCCCTCCCCTCCCCTCACCGCTCCCTCCGGCTCGAGTCTTCCCGCCTGATTGATCTCGGCGGATTTGAGTGCCGGTTGCAACACTACCGTCAGGACGGAAAATGACCGCAGGCTGGATTCTGCCGGTGCCCTGAATCACCACCCACTTACACCCCGATGATCTTGACGAGGACCCGCTTGCTGCGCTGACTTCTCTAATCGTCGCCCTGAAGAGACTTGAGCTTGGCGAACGCACCCCCCGCGGAACGCAGGTCATCCGGTGCGCCGACCTCAATGGCGCGGCCTCCCTTCATGACGACGACCAGGTTGGCCTGCCGGATCGTGGAAAGCCGATGAGCGACGATAAACGTGGTCCGGCCCTGGATCAGGTTTTCAATGGCGACCTGCACTTCCCGCTCGGAAATCACATCGAGAGCACTGGTCGCCTCATCGAAGATGATGATGCGCGGATCGCGAACGACCGCACGGGCGATGGCAAGCCGCTGGCGCTGCCCGCCGGAGAGTTTGAGACCGTTTTCTCCAACGCGGGTCTCGAGCCTCTGCGGGAGGGACTCAATCACCGCTCGCAAGTTGGCAATCTCAATGGCTTTCCAGATGTCCGCATCGTCGAATTTGCTCAGGCCGTAACTGATATTTTCCCGGATCGTCCCCGAGAAAAGGATCGTTTGCTGCGGCACCATCGCGATGTGCCGCCGCCAGCTGCGCATATCGAGGTTCTCCATCGGGATGCCATCCAGCAGAATTTGCCCGCTCTGCGGGCGAAGGAATCCAATCGTGAGCTGCATGAGGGTGCTCTTGCCGGAGCCGGACTCGCCAACAAAGGCCACGCAATGACCCGGGCTGATCGAAAGTTCAAAATCCGCCACGGCCGGACGATCCTGCCCGCCATAGGTGTAGCGGATGTTTCGGAAATCAATATGCCCAGCGACGGCCGTGACGATCGTCTTGCCCTCGTTCTCCTCGATGTCAGGACATTCGAGGATCTCCCCGATGGATCGGATCGACGCCATGCTCTTGGAATACTGCGGGAGCATGTTCAGCAACTGTTGAACGGAACCAACCACCATTTGGAAGAGGGAGGAATAGAGGGCGATCTTGTCGACCCCAACCTGGCCCTGGACAACCATCCAGGTTACCCCGGCAATGATCAAAAGCACCGTCACCATGAAAACGACAAACGCACACGAGCCAAAAATGGCGTTGATCGAGTCCACTCGCCGACCCCGGTCGCGAACCTGCTCCAACTGACCGTTTACCAAATCCATCTCAACATGCTCGACACCGTGGGCGCGTGTCACCGGCACCATGTCGATCATCTCCGAAACGCGTTGCGACATTCCCTCGAACTCATGCCGGAGGGCGTCGTTGCGCCTGCTCATGTGGCGGCGAAAGATGCGGATCAATCCGATGGAGAGCGGCGTGGCAATCAAGTAGCCGAGCGCCACCTTGGGCTCCTGCGCGAGCGTGTAGCCAAAGGCGAACAGGATTCCGAGAACGGCCCCGATCGCAGAATTGAAATAGACCTCCGAAAAACGGACCACCTCATCGACGTCGCGCAGGACCTTGGACTGTAGGCGACCGGACTCGCGCTCGCCGTGAAAGTGCATCGACAACTGTTGAAGCCGGCGAACGAGAGCTGCGCGCAACTTCAGCTCCATCCGCCGGGTGGCCATACTGCTCCCCCTCACAAACCAGACGTGAAAAGGAATGTTCGCAAAGACAATAACAAGATAGCCGCTATAGAAATACAGGAGGTAGCTCCAGGAGTCGGGCCGGCCGCTGCCCGCGACCCGAATGGATGTGGCGATAACCACCGGCAGCAGCAGCACCGGCAACATCTTTGCGGCATACAGCCCCAGCAGGCAAAGGTGTTTCCATACCGGCAGCCCAAGGAGTCGCAGGTAGGTACGCAGGGGTTCGACACTGCGGTATTGCTGTTCGAGTTCTTCGTTGATGTTTGACATGAAGAGCGTGCCCCATCAGCGAATCGCCAACCAATCAGGCTCCTTTCTTCCCCGGGAGGCCATGGCATTGCGAGAGTTGCGCCGACCAAGCTTCTCGCATATTGCTTAAACGGTTTTCAATGAATAGTTCTATTTTGTTCGGCAAGGTCTGTTTGTCAGTTTGAAGACACTCCGACATTCGCAGCCGCACCCCATGCCCCGACCGGCGACCACACCCCTACTCAACTCAATAGCAACCTTCCTCCCATCTCCCCAGGTGAACCAGCAAGACGTCATGAAATTCGACCCGCTATTTTTCGCTCTTTTCGCCGTGATCACCGCTGCCTTTTTCGCTCAGCCCGTCGCCTCTGCCAGGGACGATGCCCCCCAAATCCCCATCGCCATGAATCTCACGGGGATCACCGACTACTCGCCCGGATTTCCCTTTAAAAACCTTCCTACAGAGGGAGCAACGCCGAGTCAGCGATGCTATTAAAGGAAAATACTTTGCTGACGACCAAACTGCGGAACTAGGCCTGATGGATTGGAGGATGACCTTTGTCGATTGTCGCTCCAGTGCAGCTGCTGCCGCAGCCTGCTGTGCAGCCGAAACAATGCTCGCCGAGAGCGATGTTCCGCCCCTCGATATGGCCGGGATCGATGTCCCAGAGGAACAGCGGTCTCCCGTTTTTCCACTGCATGCCGAGCTGCTGGTTGAAGTCGCAGTCATAGACCTCGCCCTGCCAGCCAATGCTCAAGGTATTCCGGCACATGAGGCCGTCCACGGCGGCAGGATTGAATGACTCGCGCAGGAGAGTCATGTAATCCGCTAGCTTCCCGCTGCTTTTCAGCCATGACTTATAGCGAGAGATTGGCATGTTCGTGATGGCAACGAGGCGGTTGAAATCGATATCGAAATGCGCCTTCAACTCACGTTTGTATTCTGCCTCGAGTTCCGTCTGATCCGGGGGAAGGAACTCCCCGTTCGGGTTATAGACCAGGTCGAGCGGAAATTCGCTCCGGCGTCCGTAGCCCATCTGGTTGAGGAGTTGGAGCGCGTGGATGCTGGAGTCAAAGACTCCCTCTCCGCGCTGGGCATTCACATTGGCCGGTTCGTAGCATGGCATGGAGGCGACGATGGCGATGCGATGAGCGACGAGGTGACCGGCAAGCCACTCGTAGCCGGGTTCGTTGAGTATCGTGAGGTTGCAGCGGTCGATGATCGTTTCGACTTGAGGGAGCGAGCGCAGCCGCTCCGTGAGGTATCGAAAATCCGGAATCATCTCCGGAGCTCCACCGGTGAGATCGACCGTGTGAATGTCCGTTCGTTCCAGCCAGTCGAGAATCCGGTCGATCGTCTCACGGGTGATGATCTCTTTTCGCTTTGGGCCGGCATTCACATGGCAATGTGAGCATGTCAGATTGCACAACTTGCCAACGTTGATTTGGAGGATCTCAGTTCTCCTGCGTTGCAGCAGAAGATTGCGACTGGCCAGAGTGCCCGCGAAAGTGCGTGGTTCCGGACGGCTGTATTCTTGGGCAAGTGTCATCACCTAACAGAGCGGATCACGCGGCATATTATTCCCCAGTCCTTTTGATTTCCGGCTGGCACATGAGGCCCCTGGGCTTTTCCGCGAACAAATTCGCCTCAAAGCCAGGCTGCCGATCGTTTGTAAAATAACACTCCCCGCGAAGAGGGATCCGCGAAAGTTGCCGGAGATTTTGGACTTCCCGGCGGGACGCGGAAAGCACCTTGCGGGAATCTCGGCGATGCGAAGCCCTTCCTCAACCGCCCGAACCTGCATCTCCACGGTCCAGCCAAAGCCACGATCGCGCAGGCAGAGGCACTCGTAGGCGGAAACACGAATGGCCCGTTGGGGGCCGAGATCCGCAAAACGGCGGCCCCAAAAAATGCGGATCAGAGACGGCGCCAGCCAATTTCCGAAACGCTGGGGCGCGGTCATATTTGGACGGTCATCGGGGTGGATGCGCGCTCCCAGGATCAGGTCCTGATCGGGTGCAAGGCGGGCGAATTCGAGATAGGCATCGAAGTCGTCGCTGGCATCGGCATTGCAGTAGAGGAGCCAATCGATACCTTCAGGCACCCCAAGTCCACCGGTCCAGCACGCCAGCCCGTATCCGCGCTCCGAGCGGGAAATCACCTCCGCTCCGGCTTCGCGTCCAGCCCGGCTGGTGCCGTCCGTGCTGGCATTGTCCACAACCCGGATGTGAGAAAACCCCGCCTGCCTCAACCGGCGGACCACATCCCCAACACAGGCCTCCTCGTTGTGGGCCGGGATAATGACCAGTGTTCGCTGGAAAAAGTCACGAGCCGGCGAATCCAGTGGCGGCATCTTGAAAGGTTCGGTGGCCGTGGCGGAAAGCGTTTACTTCCCGGGGCTCGCCCAGCCGATGACGCCGCAGGCGACTCGGGCACCGGCATTGCCAGTGGGTTGGCCGCCATCGTCCAGCTTGGCATGGACGATCACTCCGTGTCCGATGATCGGGTTTTTCGGGCCGTTGATCGTCAAGAGGTCCACAGTGAGATCCAGATGGGCAACCCCATCCGCATCGGACTTCAGGTTTCCCAGATCCCCGGCATGCCGCATCTCCTGCGCCGGCAGGCCGTGCATATGGCCCTCGGGATTGTAGTGTCCGCCAGCGCTCGTGGCATCGGGTGACGTGCAGTCGCCGAACTCATGGATGTGGATCGCCTGCTCGGAGTGTGGGGTCAATCTCTCGATGGTTCCGGTGACATGGATTCTCCCATCCGGCAGCGGCTCAAACCGGACGACCCCGGTGGTTTTGCTGCCCGCAGTCGAATGCAGGACGGCCACGGCTGAGGTTGGGTCGGCGGCGCGCGCCGTGGTGAAAGCGGCAGCCAGAAAGCAGGCCGCGGCGATTGTCGATTTAACGGTATGCATGTGTTTCATGGTGTTGTTTGTTATTGATAATCGTTCAGCTTCTTCAGGAAGCAAGTTTCAGGATATGCGGCGAAGCAACGTAGATGATCCCGGCCAGCAATGCGGCACATGGCAGGGTGATAACCCACGAAGCAATCACGCCGAGGACAGGCTTCCATTTCACTTGTCCGGCAACAATCCCCATACCCAAGAGCGAGCCAACGCTCACATGCGTCGTGCTCACAGGCAGCCCGTGCAGGCTGGCGGTCGTGACGAGCAATGCCGTCGAGAGGTTTGCGGCAAAGCCCTGCCCCGGATTCATTCCGGTGATTTTGTGACTGATCGTGTCAGCCACGTGCCGGGCATTCAGCAACCCCCCAACGCCGATGGCAATAGCGACGGCGACAAGCCCCCAGCGAATATCCAGCATGGATGCCACGAGCAGCAACCCCGCAATTTTTGGCGTATCGTTCAGCCCCCGTGCGAAGCTCACCGCCCCGGCGCTCAAGAAATGAAGGGAATCGAGCAAGCGAGCGGAGTTGATTCCCATCACGGCTCCGGAGTAACGCTGGACACATTCCTCGGGATGATCCACCGCAACGGAGAAGGTCGGAAATGTCTGAGCCGAAAGTACGCCGCTCGGCTGAGGCAACGCGATCACCTTCTCTTCGACGCCCGCGCACACACACATCTCTTTGGTCACGCCAAGTTTCATCCGCATGAATCGAAAACCGACATACACGGCCCCACCTGCGACGATGGCCAGGAGCGGGCTCAACACCAAAGGCAGGACAAATGCTTTCCCGAGCATAGAAACGTTGACGGCATTCGCCGAGGCTGCCAAGCCAGCTCCAACCAATGCTCCTGTCAGCCCATGTGTGGTGGAAATCGGAAACCCAAGCAGGGTGGCAAGAATCACCGTCGCGCCCGCACCGAGCGCCACGGCCAAGACAAATTGCGGTGAAGAGACGAGTGCATCCGGCACAAGGCCCTTGCCCGAGAATTTCTTGAGCAGCGTCTGTGCGAGGAATAGGGCCGTCACACTCCCCGCAATCGTGGTCATTGTGGCCCAGGAGATGGCTGTCCGGTAGCCGCAGGTCCGACTCCCAAACAGGCTGGCAACGCCCTTAAAGTTGTCGTTTGCGCCGTTTGAGTAGGCAAGAAAACAGACGGCGAGAAAAATGAGCAACATCAGCGACATCAGCAACAGTTTCCGCCGTCACAGCACTGGCTGCCGGCCTGAGTAGTGGCGTTGTAATTCTGACCTTTCGTCTCTTTCGGATGACGGCGGCTTGTCCTGGCGCAGTCGAAAGGCTTGGCACCAGCATGGGAAATTTCCTCAATTGGGTTAATGAATTCAAAAAACGCCGTATAGGGACCCTTTTTGTAGAGGTTGTAGGTTTTGTCGCACACGGCGTAGCGTATACCGCGCTCCATGCGATGCCCGTCGTCATCGAGCACCTCCTTAAACGGACCCCTGTATATAACCGCCTGGTTGCGCTCAAAACAAGGGCCTTGCTTACCCTTGAACGCCTGAATGGTCATGGATCGAAACTCGAAGCCCTCAACCGTGCGCCACGGCTGCATGTCGAATTTCAAGATCTCCACTCCGTAGAATCCGGCATCCTCAAAGGCTTTCAGGAAGGCTTCCTCCGTGAGAGCCCCCGATATGCATCCACTCCAAAGCTCAGGGTCATTCTGTAACACGAGCGGCACCTCTTCGTCGGAAACAATGTCGGAAATGACCGCGCGTCCACCAATCTTGAGAACGCGGAAGATTTCCCGGAAAAGTTGCGGCTTGGCACCGGGCTCGACGAGATTGAGCACGCAGTTTGACACCACGACATCGATGGAATCCGAGGCAACAAGCGGGAGTTTGATACGAAGTTCCTCGGCCAGTTCATCAGCGGCAAGGAACGAGGCGGCGTCCGAAATGGGGCGCTTTTTGAGTTCCGCGTCGAGGACTTCAAGATCCAGTGCCAGATCCTGAATGCGGCCCTTGCGGAATTCCACATTCGCGAATCCGATATTTTCCGCGACAACCGGAGCATTCCGCCGGGCAACTTCGAGCATATCATCTGTCATATCCACCCCGATCACTTTGCCCTCCGGCCCGACAACCTGCGAGGCGATGAAACAGATTTTCCCCGTGCCCGATCCCAAGTCGAGGACGGTTTCGCCAAGACGGACGTATTTCGATGGGTCTCCGCAACCATAATCGCGCTCGATGACCTCCGCGGGGATGGCCTGAAGATATTCAGCATCGTAGTCCACAGGGCAGCAGAGCGCTGGTTCCAGGGATTTTGCGGCGCTGGCGTAGCGGTCTTGGACGGTATGGTCGGGTTTCATAGGCAGACTGGCAATTAGAGCAGGGAGGAATCGGTTTTATTCCCGGAAAAAATCAGGAACGGGGCAAAACTGTTTTTCCCTATCCATCAGCCGCTCTTCCGCTGCAGCCCGAGCGCCTTGATTCGAGAGGCGAGTGTCGTAGGCTTCATCCCGAGGAGCGCGGCGGAGCCATCCGTTCCAAAGATTTTTCCGCCCGTCTGGGAGAGAGCGGCCGCTATGCTGTCCCGTTCCTGTTGCCTCAACTCGGCACGAGTGAGCGGGAGTGTTGCGGGAGTCTGCGGTTCGCTTGCGGGCAGCAAAGGCACGGATGCCGGATTGTCAAAAAGCAACGGCCCGCCACGGGCAAGAATTACGGCGCGCTCGATCACGTTTTGCAGCTCGCGAACATTTCCCGGCCAGTCCTGGGCGGCAAGCTGGCCGGCGGCGGCATTTGTGAACGTCGGCACTGCGAGGCTCATCCGTTTCGCGGCGGCGCGGATAAAGTGCTTGGCGAGGCGCGGGATATCTTCGCGGCGCTCGCGCAGGGGCGGATTTTCAATCGGAAAGACACTGAGCCGGTAGTAGAGATCCTGACGGAAACGGCCGGCCTCGACTTCAGCTTTCAGGTCGCGATTGGTCGCGGCGATCACCCTCACATTGATCCTGCGCACGCGCGGATCGCCAACCCGCTCGACTTCCTGCTCTTGGAGCACACGAAGGAGTTTCGCCTGCATGGGAAGCGGCACCTCGCCGATTTCATCGAGAAACAGCGTGCTCCCATCGGCAATCTCAAAGCGTCCAGGCTTATCGCGCAGCGCCCCGGTGAAGGCCCCCCTCGCGTGGCCGAAAAACTCGCTTTCAAAAAGCGTTTCTGGAACAGCCCCGCAGTTGACAGTGATCATGGGGCGGTCGTGGCGCGAGCTGTTCTGGTGAATGGCTCGTGCGACAAGCTCCTTGCCGGTCCCGCTCTCCCCGGTGATGAGCACGGTCGCCATCGTCGGCGCCACAAGTTCGATCTTTTGCTGCACTTTGCGCAAGGAGGAACTGCTACCGACAAGATCGCCGAAGTTGTTCGTGGTGCGAATTTCCTCCAACAAATACTCGTTCTCGGCCTTGAGTCTCACCTGCTCTTGCTCCATCAGCAAGCGGTCCGTGATGTCCAGCATCATGGTGCGGGTAAACATGCCGCCAGCCGCAGGCTTTGACCACCACTGGACCCAAACCGGATTGCCATTATCTTTCCGCCGCAACTCGAGCACGACTCCACGGGTTTCGCTGCCCTGTTCGAGGAAATCGAACGCCTCTCGCAACCGGGCTTGATTCTCTGGAGTCTCCGCGACCAGGTTTTTGCCAAAGGTCCCGGCGACCTCTTCCGGTTGAATGCCCAGCATTTTCATTGCCGCGCCATTGGCGCGGATAAACCGCGAGTCAAGACCCTCGTAAACGTAGGCGATTGGCGCTTCGTCAAACAAATCACGGAACTCTCCACGAAGATGGTCGTTCTCCTCTTCCAGACGCGCCTTCAGATTTTCAATTTCCTCAAAGGCCTGTGCGTTGCCAAGGGCGATCGCCGCATGATCGGCAAAATTCTGGAGTTTCTTGAAATCTCCTTCGCAAAGGGGAGTGCGACTAAACACCCCGAGCACCGCTAAAGTCTTCTCCCGAAACACCAGCGGAAGTCCCGCAAAGGCTGTGATGCCTTCGGATTCCACCCATTCCGGTTGTGCGACCCACTCGGAATTCTTGCTGAGGTTGGAGAGAAAAATCGGCTGCCCGGTCGCGGCAATATGACCAACTTTTCGAATACCAATGGGAAATCGCTGGAATTGGCCGTCGAGTCGCGACCAGTTTGCTCTCTTGTCGAGAGACTCGCCGGCACTGGCGGCAAGGTGAAGGCACATGGTCTGGTCTGCACATTCCCTGCGCAAGCGGCACTCGCCGCAAATATCCCCAGGCGCGAGGATCCAGATGCGCACGAGAGCGATATCCACAATCCCGGAGGTCTTCTTAGTTCGCCGAACCTTCGGAAAATCCGCGATTTGCTCGACGATTTGCTGGAGCACGGCGGCGACGCACCGTTGCTGGGTGATGGCCAAGACCACTTCTTGGAGTGCGTCCGTATTCATGGCGGCAAAATGCTACGAAAAACCGTAACGCAACAGCTATTTTTCGTAGTTTACGACATTTCGTAGCGGATCGCCTTATCGGTAAAACAAGACTTTCCCTTGGTAAAGTGCCGTTTTTCCGCACTGAAAATTGGTTGGCACGGAAAATGAGATAGAGGGACTCGCAGTCCAAAAACCAACAACAACAACAAACCTATAAAAATACTATGAACCAAATCCAACAAATTGAACCCAGCCAGGCGACTGGCAAGAACAAGGAACTCTTCAGCGCCGTCCAAGGCAAACTCGGCATCGTGCCAAACCTTATGCGAGTCCTCGGCAATTCGCCAGCAGCGCTTGAGGGCTATCTTGCCCTCAGCGGGGCACTAGCAACCGGCCTGCTTTCAGGGAAACTGCGTGAGCAGATCGCCCTTGCAGTGGCTGAAATCAACGCCTGCGGCTACTGCCTCAGCGCCCACACGTTGCTCGGCGGCAAAGCGGGACTGAGCCGAGACGAAATCTTTGCCGCGCGCCGATCCTCGGCAGCAGATGCAAAGGCTGATGCCGCGATCAAACTGGCCCGCACCATCACGGTTCAGCATGGCCAGATCAGCGACGGCGACCTGCAATCAGCCCGCGACGCCGGCCTGAGCGATGCGGAGGTCATCGAAGTCGTCGAGCACGTTGCCCTCAACATTCTGACCAACTATACGAACAATGTCGCACGCACTGTCATTGATTTTCCAGAAGTGAAACCGGGCGACATCGAATCCGAAACCCCCGCCGCCTGCACAGCTCCCGGATGCAGTCACTAAATCCTCAGGACAACCACCAACCAACAACTAAAATGAAAACCATACTCAAATCCGCCGCAGCCATTGTGCTGCTATCCGCCACCGCCTTTGCCGGCGAACTCGTTAACGTCTCGGGAGCGAGCCATGTCGCCGTCAACGGCTATGACACGGTTGCCTTCTTCACGGACTCAAAGGCCGTGAATGGGTCGCCATTCATCGCCGCCACAGATCAGGGCGCGACCTACTTCTTCGCCACCGAGGATCACAAGAAGCTCTTCACCGCGAACCCAAAGAAATACGTGCCGCAATTCGGCGGCTTCTGCGCCTTCGGCGTGGGCCTCGACAAGCTGTTTCCCGTGGACATCAGCACCTGGCAGGTGCGCGACGGCAAACTGTATCTCAACCTTAATCCCGACATCCTGAAGAAGTTCAACGAGGACATCGCAGGCAACGTTGCCAAGGCAGACAAAAGCTGGCCCGGCCTCGTCAAAGCCAACGCGAAGTAATCTCTCGACCCCAAAGGCCGCCCGGCCACTCCGGGCGGCCCAACGGGTCCGATAACCAACCACTCACCTGATAGCAAGAACATGCACCAGTCACTGCCACTTTCTTCCCGCGAACCACGCATCGGAACGCCATCTCACGTATCCATGAAAATCCTGATTAGCAGATTGCTTAAAACCAACTCCACATTCGGGGCGCTCATTGCCCGAATATTCCTGGCAGTCATCCTCTTTCCACACGGCGCGCATAAAGTTCTCGGCTGGTTTGGTGGATACGGACTCAGTGGCACGCTGAAATTTTTTAACGATGTTTTTCATATCTCGACACCGCTGGCTCTTTTGGCCTTCGCCGCGGAATTCCTCGCGCCCCTCGCACTATTGGCCGGCTTTGGCAGTCGCCTCGCGGCCCTCAGCATCGCCATCACCATGATTGTGGCGATGAAGTTCCATCTTATGAACGGATTCTTCATGAACTGGTTCGGCAACCAGAAAGGCGAAGGCATTGAGTACCACCTGCTGGTGATCGGCCTAGCCCTGGTGATCGTCATTCAAGGCGGCGGTCGCTGCTCCGTGGATCGTTCTCTGACCGCTTCCCGAGAATCATAGTCAGTAAAAGCGAACCCAAACTTGCAACCATGAATCCACGTCCACCACTTCCGCCGTTCACGGAAGCATCCGCCCTCTTGAAAGTCCAGGCCGCCGAGGATGCCTGGAATAGTCGCGATCCAGAACGTGTTTCGCTCGCCTACACGCCCGAAACCGAATGGCGAAACCGGGCGGACTTTATCAACGGCCGCGCAGAGGTAGTCGAGTTCCTAACTAGGAAATGGGGTCGGGAACACGACTATCGCCTGCGCAAAACCCTCTGGGCCTTCACAGGATATCGCATCGCCGTGCGCTTCGAATACGAATGGCACGATGACAGCGGCCAATGGTGGCGCAGCCACGGCAACGAGAACTGGGAGTTCGACGCCGACGGCTATATGGCAAAGCGCTACGCCAGCACCAATGACCAAGCTAACAATGCATCCGAACGCAAGATCTTCTGGTACCGCTCAGCGTAGTCAGCTGCGCCAAAGGGGAAATCAATCATGACGACTATATCACGTCCCATTCGCATCCTGGCGATTTCCGGTAGTTTGCGGGCTTCCTCGGCAAACACGGCCGTGCTGCGAGCACTAGCTGATGGGGCTTCAGAAGAGATGGTCGCCACCCTGTATGGGGGCCTCGCCAATCTCCCACATTTCAACCCGGATCTTGATCGGCAAACAGCGCCTCCGCCGGTCGAGGACCTTCGCCGCCAACTCGGGGCGGCGGATGGCATTCTGATCTCCTGCCCGGAATATGCCCATGGAGTGCCGGGAGTGATGAAAAACATGCTCGACTGGACTGTCAGCAGCGGCGAATTCGTGGGCAAGCCCGTTGCCTTGGTTCGCGTATCGTCCCGCTCCAACTGGGCACAGGCGTCGCTCACTGAGACGCTGACGGTGATGATGGCCAGGCTGGTTTCCGAGGTTTCCATTGAGTTGCCAGCGAGCGGTGATGGCAGCGACCTTGCGAGTCGCACGGCCCCTCGCGACATCTCCCTTTTGTGGCGATCCATCCTTGCCACCTTCTCCTGGAGCCTCGCGAATGGGAATAAACCAGCAGACACCCTCCTCTAATCACACATGAGCCACATCGTCATCCTCGGCAACGGAATCACCGGCATTACGGCCGCACGCCATATCCGAAAACGCTCGGACGACCGGATCACCATCGTCTCTGGTGAGACAGATCATCCGTTTTCCCGTCCAGCCCTGATGTATGTTTTCATGGGCGACCTCAAATACGAGGACAGCAAGCTCTACCCGGATGACTTCTGGGAAAAGAACCAGATCAAGCTCAAGAGGGGCTGGGTGGATGCGATTGATGCCGCGGCGCAACGGCTGACTTTTAAGAACGGCGATTAGCTGGGCTACGACGAACTGGTTCTGGCCACTGGATCGAGGTCAAACAAGTTCGGATGGCCGGGGCAGGATCTCGATGGCGTGCAAGGGCTTTATTCGTTTCAGGACGTGGAGAGCATGGAAAAATATGCGCCGACGACCAAGCGGGCGGTGATCGTTGGTGGCGGGCTCATTGGCGTCGAAGTGGCAGAAATGCTGCTCACCCGGGGAATTTCGGTGCTCTTTTTGGTTCGCGAAAATGCCTTCTGGGGTTCAGTTTTGCCATCGGACGAAGCGCGGCTGGTGGGTCGGGAAATCGTGCGGCACGGCATCGACATGCGCTATGAGACGGAGTTGAAGGAGATTCTTCCTGATGAACGGGGCAGAGTCCGTGCCATGGTCACAAAAACGGGCGAGGAAATCCCATGCCAAATGGTCTTTCTCACCGCAGGGGTGAGCCCAAATACCGGCCTGGCGAAAGCCTCCGGGATCGAGTCCGACCGGGGCATCTTGGTGGACCGACATTTTCGAACCTCCACGCCGCATGTTTGGGCGGGAGGGGATTGCGCCCAGCATCGCGAGGTGCCGCCCGGCCGCCGCCCTGTCGAGCAGGTCTGGTATACCGGCAAAATCCACGGGGAGCACATCGCGGCCAATATTTGCGGCGAGGAACGCCCCTACCTCCCCGGGGTGTGGTTCAACTCTGCAAAGTTCTTCGACATCGAGTATCAGACGTACGGGATCGTCCTACCGGAGCCCAAGGAGGGCGAGGAATCGTTCTATTGGGAACATCCCGCCGGGGACAAATCGCTCCGGGTCAATTTCCGCACTGGCTCCGGCGAGGTTCTCGGCGTCAATGTCTTCGGCATCCGCCACCGTCATGTGGTCTGGGAAAGTTGGATCGCCAGCCGAACGCGCGTGGAAGACGCTCTGGTTGATCTGGGCGCGGCCAACTTCGATCCCGAGTTTTTCCGCCAATACGAACCCGAGATCGTCGCAGCCTTCAACTCCCGCTACCCCGAACGCGCGGTAAAACTCAATACCCGTAAGGGGCTTTTCTCCGCCGCCATCGCCAAACTCCTCGGCCAATCGCAACTGCAAACCGCCTGATTCCATGAACGATCTTACCGCCGGCCTCAGTTACGAAAGCCATTCTCTCACCCCCGGCGGCCACCGTCTCACCGTTCTGGAAAAAGCGGGGCTGGGCTTGTTCGGCATCGGTTTGCTTATTCTCGCCGCCGGGCTCTTTACCGCTTCCGATGTTTCCTCAGAAGCGCGAATGCTCTGGCTGGGTCTGGCCTGGGGCGGCATCGCTGGCGGAGGACTGCTTTATGGTCTGCATAAGCACCTTTCAGAACGGCCCGGCATCCGCAATCACGGCAAAACGACTGACAACCTCACCGCACGCGGCGCTCTGGGCTGGACGCTCGCCGTCCTCTTCACCGGGTTTTACGTGATGCTGTATTGGTTCCCCGGCATGTTGGCCGGGCTGATCCGGCTACACGACCCGCTCAGCGAATTTCTGCGCGGCAAGCCAGCCGACCAATGGTTCGTCTATGGCACCTTCTACACAGTGGGCATTCTGGTGATGGGAGCCAAGGCCATCGCCAAATACCGTCACAGCCGCTACCAGATTGTCCGCACCTGCGTCATCATGGCCACGCAACTCGGCTTTGCCTATCTGCTGCCCGCCCTCTTCGTCAAACTCAATCAGCCCGAAGTTTATCTCAGCTATTTCTGGCCGCTGGCCTACGACAAGCTCTTCCCCGGCACCCTTCAGGGTTTTCTCCAGGCAGGCAATATCGGCTGCTTCATTGTCGGCTGGTTCGTGATCGGCACTCTCGTGGCCACCCCGGTGCTCACCTACTACTTCGGTAAACGCTGGTATTGTTCCTGGGTCTGCGGCTGCGGCGGTCTGGCAAATACCTTCGGCGATCCGTGGCGTCAGAACTCCGACAAATCCCTGAAAGCCTGGAAAATCGAACGCTGGATGATTCATTCCGTGCTGGTATGGATCGTGGGCATGACCGCCCTGCTTTGGTTTGCCCCTTCCCTGCCGGAGTTCATGCAAGGATTCCTCCAGACTCTCAAACAATGGTATGGCTTTCTCATCGGAGCTGCCTTCGCGGGTGTGGTTGGCGTGGGTTTTTATCCGCTGATGGGCACGCGGGTCTGGTGCCGCTTTGGCTGTCCCATGGCCGCCATCCTCGGCCTGCTGCAAAGGTTCAACTCCCGCTTCCGTATCACCACCAATGGGGCCCAATGCATCTCCTGTGGCAATTGCTCGAAGTATTGCGAGATGGGTATCGATGTCCGCCACTATGCCCAGCGCGGCCAGAACATCATCCGTGCTTCCTGCGTCGGATGTGGCCTCTGCGCAGCTGTCTGTCCGCGTGGAGTTCTGTCTCTCGAAAATGGACCGACCGCTGGACGTTACAACCACATCGAAGGCATCTCCCTGCTGGGTGAGGAAAAGTCCCGGTAATCCGTATGCCCCTACCTTCCCCACGCTCCAAAGCTCGCCGGTCACATTCTGCCATCCCGTTTACCGCTATTGTTGTGGTGCTTGTCGCGGTCGGGATTGGCGCTATTGGCCTGCTCAGGGCGGAAACTTCATCGCAATCGCTGGCGGCCTACTGCGCTTCGCTAAGAGAAAAATTTCCAGACGTCCCCACCATCACGCCTGACGAACTTGCCCGAATGGATTCGTCTCCGCTCCTGCTCGACGTTCGTGACGAGAATGAATATGCGGTGAGCCATCTGTCGGGAGCTGTGCGGGTTGAAAAGGATTTCGCCGTCCAACTCAGCCGCATCGGGATCACCAAAGAGCGGCCCATTGTCGTTTACTGTTCGGTGGGCTACCGGTCGGCGGTTTTGGCACGCGCACTGCAAAAGGAAGGCTTTACCAACGTCCGCAACCTCGAAGGCTCGATTTTCGCGTGGGCCAATGAGGGTCGTCCACTCGTCAACTCAAACGGCGCGACCAGTGGAGCCCATCCCTTCAACCCCCTCTGGGGCCGCTACCTCGAAAAATCAAGATGGCGCTGGAAGCCGGAGAATCCGATCACTCCTTAACCGACCGACGCCATGCTGCAAATTCTCTGGGACACACGCGGCTACTTCTTCTGGCTGCTCGTCATTTCGGCGGGCTGCCTGATCGCCGAACGCATCCGTCCGTGGCGGCGCGGGCAGAAATTGTTTCGCAGGGAATTTTTGCAAGACCTGTTCTGGCTCTTTTTCAACGGGCATTACTTCGGCGTGCTGTTCGCCTACGTGACAGCCTTTCTCGCGCAGGCGATGTGGCCGGTCCTCGATGCCGCGAAATCATGGAATCTGCTCGGAGCCCAGCCCATCCTCGTGCAGGCGCTCGTCTATTTTCTGCTCAAGGATTTCCTCGACTGGTGCGTGCATAACCTGCTGCACCGCGTGCCCGCGCTGTGGGAATTCCACAAGCTCCACCACTCGATTGTCGAGATGGACTGGATCGGCAACTTCCGCTTTCACTGGATGGAGATCGTCGTTTATCAGGGTCTCACCTATTTCCCGCTGGTCCTTCTCGGTGTGGACCCGCTGGTGATCTTGCTCGTCGCCATCGCCACGACCCTCATCGGTCATCTCAACCACAGCAACCTCGACATCACTTGGGGACCGCTACGCTACGTCTTCAACTCGCCGCGCATGCACATCTGGCACCACATGGCCCATTTGCCGGGCGGACGCTCCTCAGGCGTGAACTTCGGCATCTCGTTCAGCGTATGGGACTGGCTGTTCCGCACGGCCTACTGGCCGACCAAAAACGAGTGTCCCGCCCAGCAACCAGACGATCTTGGCTTTCCCGGCATCGAGAAATTCCCGAGCAGCCTCGCGCGTCGTTTTCTTCATCCGCTGTCGGGAACCTTAATCCGGAAGAAAAAACCATGACCGCCTTCCGATGAACCCCGCTCCGTCCCAGAGTTAACCTTCGGTTTCAGCGCGGAGATCGGGGGGCGAACAGAACCAGAATTTGCAGTTCCCGCAGCGGACGCCCCGGCCCACGGGGTCGCATGCGCTGGATCCGGCCACACCTATCCGGCAATCAGGCCCCAGACCCAGGTGCCAACAGCATACAGGCCCCAACCGGCGAGCACGATGCCGCCAAGGATCGTGCCGGGGCACAGGCCATTGGAACATCCGCAGTTCCCTTTTTCTGCGGAACATGCGGTTCTCGCCGCTTGGTCTTCGGGGTCGTTATTTGGAATGGTTTCCATACCGATGAGAGGCGCCGGCCCACAGGTTTATTCCCGACTTTCATCGGCTGTGGTAGGGAGCCGTGGCAATGAAGCAAAATGACGCGCCAATCAGGAGCAGGAACTGCGCGTCAAGGCCTTGTCCGTGGATGAGAGCCAGAACAAATACCGCGAGGCAAGCCACCGCTGCAAGGATTTCGCCGGCGGAGGAAACGGAAGCATGCGCGCGGTAGCAACGCCTCCTGGCATCCCCCTGCTTGGGAGTGCGGTGGAAGGGGGAGACCCTTCCCCTCACCGCTTCATAAACCGCCAGGGAATTCGAGATCGCCAACCCGATGCCGGCGAGGATCAGAATTGGCAGCCGCAAAAACCGGCGCAACCAATCCCGATGAAGGACACATTGTCCGCTGGCATAAAAAACCGTAGGAGCCAGTGAGAGCACGAGGACCGGCAGAACGAGGATGCTCCATGCCCGTCCGTGCACCGGGCCGATCCACAGCATCCCCGTCGAGGCCGCCGCGAACAAAAGGATGACCGGGTGAATTGCGTAGTGGGTGAGATGAAACCAGGCCTGGATCTTGGTCACCAGAGGGATGTCGGCGCGAAAGATTGTGGGGAAAAGTTTTATGGCGGTTTGAATAGAACCCTTCGCCCAGCGAAACTGCTGGCTTTTGAAGGCGGCCACATCGCCGGGGAGTTCGCCCGGAACCACGACGTTGGGCAGATAAATCCCTTTCCATCCCCGAAGCTGCGCTCGGTAGGAAAGGTCGAGGTCCTCGGTGAGAGTGTCCGCTGTCCAGCCGCCCGCGTCTTCAATGGCAGCCTTCCGCCAGACCCCACAGGTTCCATTGAAATTCATATACAACGGGCCGCCGCCACGGGCTCCCTGGTCGATGGCAAAATGCCCGTCGATCCCCACGGCCTGAGCACGAGTTAGCAGCGTCTCCGCCTCGTTCAGATGCCCCCAGCGCGTCTGGACCCAGGCGGCATGGGGCTGCGCGACAAGTTGCGGGACCGTGCGCAGGAGAAAATCGGCTGGCGGGACAAAATCCGCATCGAAGATGGCAATGAACTCGCTTGTTGACCGAGGCAACCCCTCCGCGAGCGCCCCCGCTTTGTAGCCAGTGCGCGCCTGGCGGCGGATGACTTCGATTCGGATCCCACATGAGCGGAGCTCTTCGGCAACCCGGTTCACCACAGAGCAGGTGGCATCCGTGGAATCATCCAGGACCTGGATGCCATGGTTCGGGTATTCCATTGCTGCTACCGCACGGATCACGCGTTCGGCCACGGCGATTTCGTTGAAAAGCGGGATCTGGGTTGTGACGGACGGCCAATCCCCGGCCGCTCTCAAAACCGCGAGCCCCTCGCCGTGGCTCCCTGCATTCTTCCGGTCGAGAGGCCTCCGATTGCGCAGGCAGGCCCACACCATGAAATAGGCATTGGCCGCGTAGGTGAGTAGTATGGCTGAAATCAGGAAATAGAGCGCTGTAGCGAAGGAGGAAAATAGCATTAAATCAGGCGACGGAGAGTCTCCTCGCTGACGTTCATTCCCATGAGCAGAAACGTCTTCCCACCGACCGACCAAGTCGCGGCGACCTTGTCATGTTCTCTGATGATGGAGGGCTTTTCTCCGGGCGCGTCTTTTAATGCATTCTCGTCCACCACAAAAAGGTGAACGACTTGGTCCTTGCCAAGCATGAAGCACATCAGAGAAACCTTGGTTCCGTTGACCACATAGGTTTGGCAGCCGACTCCCGGATACCCGCGCAGACCGGCGGGAATCGTGAAATCATGTGGAGACCCGCGGGTGGCGAGCCAGGATCTCAACTCCTCCGGATTGCTACTCATTTTTCCAAGAGTAATCTTGCCTGATTCGGCCAGTTCGATGATTTCCCGTGCAAGTTGCGGTCCGGTCACCGATGGCCCACTCTGCTGGAACAGAAGGCTGAGGCCAAGAAACAGCGCCAAGGCCGCAGCAAGCGCGAGCCACGGAACCGGTTGGGCCCAGAACGGCCGTCGCCGATGCAGGGAAACGACCTTGTTGCCAAGCATCAGGGTTTGTCTGAGGTGTTCGGGGGGTTCCTGGGCACGGAGCGTCCTGGTCATAGCCTGGTCAAATTGCCGCTCTTCGGCCAACCACGCAGCGAATTCCGGATCGACGCGGGCCTGTTCCAATGCCTCCGCAAAAAATGGATCCGAGGCATCCTCGCCGGTGTGGCGGTAAGCACCCAATATCAACTTGGCTTGTTCGTTATCCATTTTTCGCTTCCTTCTTATGAGAGTCAAACGGCACGATTTTTATTCCATTTCCCTCAATTTTCGAGCGGAGCAACTCCTTGGCCCGGGACAATCGGGACATGACGGTTCCGATCGGCATATCCAGAGTCTCTGCGATTTCTTTGTAGCTTTGCTGGTTTAGGTAAAAAAGCGTAAGGACCGAGCGGTGAGGTTCCTCCAAGCTTCTCAGGGCATTCAGCATTTCGTGCTGCTCGGTTTCCCTCGATGCCGAGCTATCCGCACCCTCGTCGGGCAGATCCACCTCCGCGCTGTCGAGCGAAACATTGCGTTTATTCCTGTGGTAGTTGGCAGTGAACTCCCGGTAGAGAGTAGTAAAAAGCCACTGTCTGGCTTTTGCGGGATCTCGGATCTGTCGGCCCTTTTCGGCAAAAATCGCATACGTCTGCTGCACGAGATCACACGCATCGTCGGGATTGCGCGCCAGGCTCATGCCGAAGCGGTAGAGGTCGGCGTAAAATCGGTCTACCACAACTTGAAAAAAACCTTCATCCATACGCGGAATCTGAGGGGATTGCTCTTCCATCTATTCCATGGATCAAATCGGTTTTTTGGTTGTTGATACAGAAAGAAAAGGTCGTGCGGGGCGGCAAACTCATGGCATGGCTACTGTGGGGGCATTGGGTTGCAAGAGTGCATCCAGTTACTGTGCTTCGTTCAAGTTCCAGTTGTAGTCCATAAACTCCTGCTTCGTTCCGTCTGGAAGCGGATGCTCGCGATAGCGGTTGATAAAAGCGATCTGGTTTCCTTTGCCGCCGAAGTCATCGGCATACCAGTCGAAGATTTTCGACAGGCGGACGCGGCTACCGCCAGCTTCGGGGACGACGCCGTTGTTGTTGATGAACGCCTTTGTCAGCCGATCGAGGTCGCTGTCCAGCGTTGCGGGATCAAACGCTTTGCCTTGCAACGGGGGGCAGCTCCGGCTGGCGCAATTCAGCGCAAAATGTACGCGGGGATCTTTGAATGTCGGACGGATGGCATTTTTCTCAAGATCGTTGAAACTGGTTTTCCTTGCCGAGATCACGATGCCATCGCGATCAAAAAATGAACCTCCTCCCTCCATCGGTCCCTTGGTGGGATATTTGGCCAGAATATTGTTCAGGATCCAGGCATTGTAGGCGTTGAGATGCCAGGCGAATGACTCGCTCCGGTCGGCAGGGGGGGCCGTCGATGCAAAAAAATCTGTGACCTTCTTCATCCGCTCGACATCCGCCTTGTTGGCATGCCATGCCGCGTAGCGCACGCCTTCCGGCGTCACATAGGTTTTCAGCAGTTCGGTGTAATCCGACGGATACGCCGACGCGGCGGTCGGGGGCGGGGTTGCCTGCGAGCACGATGGAGCGCAGCAGACGAGCAATAAGGTGAAAAGGGTGGCGATGGGTTTCATACGGTTCTGCGGATTGGAGCGTGGACAATACCTGTTTATTCCGTTGAGATTCCTGAACGTGGAATAAATGGCCGCCAAGACGGCTCTTTTCCGAGTTGGAACTCCCCATTTTGAAGCCCGGACAAAACCTGATTCTCCCCGCCCTGCTCCTCCTCGGGGGGCCTTGCCTCATGCTGCCGTTTGGTATGCTGCACGCATATGGTTCCGTCCCGTGGTTCTTGGCCGGAGCGGGACTCATGGTGGCCGGTTACTTTTGCGCCCTCCGACAGAAGGCAATCCCGGTCTGGATCTTCTGGGGCGTGGCTGTGGGTGCCCGCTTCCTCCTCCTCTGGCAGGCCCCCGGCGATGACATTTTCCGCTATGTCTGGGAGGGACGTGTGCTACTGGCAGGATACAGCCCATATCTCCATTCCCCCGATGCATCTGCGCTGGAGTTCATGCGAGGAGGAGTTTGGGAAGCGGTCCAACACAAGACCTTCACGGCCATTTATCCGCCTCTTGCCGAATGGATCTTTGCTATCCTCGCAGCAATCGCAACGGCTCCGGTTTTTTACAAACTCGTCTTTGCGGCAGTGGATCTAGCTGTTGTCGTTTTGCTGGTGAGGGCTTTTGGGAAGCGCTCCGCCCTCCTCTACGCGTGGAATCCCTTGGTGATCTACTCGTTTGCGGGAGGCGGGCACTACGACTGCCTTTTTGTGCTGGCGCTTGCCTGCGGGTGGCTGGCTTGGCAGAAGGAGCACTTCCTGAAGGCTTCGCTCTGGATCGGAGCCGCCGTAGCGATCAAATGGCTCGCCCTCCCGCTTGTGGCCTGGATGCTCTGGCAGTGCCTCCGATGCCGAGGCTGGAAGCCAGCCCTGTTGGCGGGTTTTCTCGCGATGCTGCCATTCGCTGTTTCATGGGGCGCAATGGCAATCTGGACAGGCGAATGGAGTGCGCAGCTCATGCCCCCGCAGTTCGTCGAATACGCCCGGAGCGCAGAGTTCATTCCGGCGATCACTGGGTGGTTCTGGGAGGCCAGCCAATATAAGAACCACCTATTCATCCTCCCGGTCGTCCTCGCCTGGGTTTGGGTCATCTTTCGGGCACGAACCTTCGAGTCTGCCGCGGAGTGGATCTTTTTTATCGCTCTCATTTTCACGCCGTTGCTCCACGCCTGGTATTTCACGTGGCTGATGCCCTTCGCCGTGAAGACACGCAACCTTGGGAGCATTCTTCTTGTTGCGTCGGGTTTCGCCTACTTTCTGCTCTACCATCACGTCGAATCGCCTGGAGGAATCTGGCGGCTCACGTCGTGGGAAACCGCTCTTCTGTGGCTGCCATTTGTGGCAGGTTTTCTATGGTCGGAATGCCGGAGAATCCGAAAAATCAATGCCTGCTTGGCGACATGAAAACAACTGCCGCGCTCATGCTCAAGGCACCTCGCCCCGGGACGGTGAAAACCCGACTGGCCGCCGAAGTTGGCATTCAATACGCGACAACAATCTATAGATCCCTGGTGGAGCACCAACTTAGTCAAATTCCGGATAGCTGGGACATCGCCATCCACTTCACGCCGTCCGATGCAGAAATAGAGATGCGCGAATGGCTTTCCCCATACGCGCGGAATGCTTCCTTTGTTCCCCAATGCCCCGGCCACCTCGGCGAACGCATGGAGGCTGCTGTTGCGCATGAGATGGCCTCCGGGCTGGATGTCGTGGCTTTGATCGGAGGAGATTGCCCGTATCTCACGAGAGAATATCTGGAAAGCGCAGCGAACCTCGCCGAAAGCGTTGATGTCGTCATCGGTCCCGCAGCAGATGGCGGCTACGTGCTTCTGCTTCTGAAATATCCACACCCATGCTTATTCCAGCACATAGATTGGAGCACATCCCTGGTTTTGGAGCAGACGCAACGCGCAGTCGAAGAAAGTCGCTTGCACTACGCGATGATGCATCCCTTGGAAGATATAGACGACCAGGCGTCTTTTTTAAGATTCCAATGTGCCCGACGTCTTCCCGTTCGAAGTGATTCGACGGGGGGCCGCATGGGTGTTTGACGAGACCTCGAAGGGTGTGAAAAACGAGCCCTTCGTCTGTTGGATGAACAAACTCATCGACGCGATCTGCCATCGGTTCGGCATTCCGGCCTCTCCCCGTTGCTGGATACTTTCGATCCGCTGAAAAAGGGGTCGGTCCTTGCATATTGACATATTTGCCCAAAACCGGTAAAAGCGAAGGATGCCGAGGAAAGAGCGAGTGGAGTATTCTGGTGCGGTTTACCACGTGATGGACCGGGGGGACCGTTTGGAGGCGATTTTTCTGGATGACGGGGATCGGGAGTTATTTTTGAAGACACTGGGGCAGGCATGTGGGCGGACGGGATGGCGGATTCATTCGTATGTTTTGATGGGAAACCACTACCACCTTCTTGTGGAGACTCCCGAAGCAAACCTCTGTGCCGGGATGAAGTGGATGCAAAGCACCTACACAATTCGCTTCAACGCTCGGCACAAGCAACGGGGGCATCTCTTTCAAGGACGTTACAAGGCAGTGTTGGTGGATGGAGAGGATGGAACCTACTTTCGGACAGTGAGTGATTACATTCATCTAAATCCGGCGCGGGCAGGGATTCTTGGGGAGGAGGAGCGTCTGATGAGCTACCGTTGGAGCAGTTTTCCGGGATTGGTGAATGGTAAGCGGCCCGAATGGGTGGTGGGAGAGTGGGTTTTGGGAAGCATTGGGGAAACCGACAACGCCAAGGGGAGACGAGCGTATCGGGAAGCCCTGGAGATGCGAGTGGAGGAGGAGCGCAGGGAAGGAAGCATCGAAGAGGGGATGCTCAAGGCGCTGAGAAGAGGCTGGTGTTTCGGTTCGGAGGAGTTCCGGCAACGCATTCTTGAAATGTCACCTCTTGGGGAAAGGCAATCTCGCGGGCAGATCCGGGATGCCCACGACGAGCGGGAAGCCCGGAGGTTGGCGGCGGTGGGGTTGATGGAATTCGGTCTCAGTGTTGGGGAGTTGGAGTCACTGCCCAAGGGAGATGCGCGCAAGATTGCCATCGCATTCATGATCAAGAGGCAAACGATCATGGGCAATGAATGGATTGCCCGAGAGTTGGCGATGGGTGTAGCCAGCCGGGTGAGCCGGTATTGCACGGAAGGGGAGAATCGCTCAGAGATCAGAAAACTTGTGCGCAGGATCGAAATGTCAAAAAGCAAGGACCGACCCCTTTGAGACCCCTTTGACCCTTTGACGGCAGCCAGCACTTCTTGCAGAGCGGCTCGTGCCGCACCTAAGGAGGCCGTCTTCACCTGCTCCTCCGATTCGTTGAAAATGATAAGTCCAGCGACTGCGCGGCTTCGACGAGCCCGGCGGGGGTGCCGATGTCAAGGCGTTTGCCTGGCCAGGTCACTCCGAGCATTCCGGTCTTCCGGCGCATTTGCTCCATGGCATCGGTGAGCTGAATCTCTCCGGCAAATCCGCTTGTGGTGCTGTCGAGGCACGCGAAGATTTCCGGGGTGAACATATACCGGGCGGCGAAGGCGTGGAATGGCAGGGGGGACCCATCCTTCGCGGTCAGGCGGGGAGCCAGATCCGGAGCGGGTTTTTCGACCATGGCGTCGAGTTCGTAGAGGCCGGGTTCTGCCTCCCGTCCGCCGGCGACCCCATACCGTGAGACCCTGTCCGCGGGGCACGGCTCCAGGCAGACCGAGGGTTGCTGCCGGGAAGTCCAGGCGGCGGACATCCGGGCCAGCGGCGAAGCGTGCTGCATGACGGTGTCTCCGAGGAGCACGGCAAAGACAGGCTCGTCCCCGACAAATTTTCTACCGAGTCGCACGGCATCGCCCAGGCCGAGCATTTTTTCCTGATAGGCATATTCGATACGGGCCATGGACGTGGCCTGGCGGACCTCGACCAGCGCCTCGCATTTTTTCGCTGCATCCAAATGGCTCTCCAACTCCGGATTTGGCGCGAAATACTGAATGATGCTTTCTTTGCCCCGGCTGAGCACGATGAGGATGTCGTCGAATCCGGCCGCGGCGGCTTCTTCAACCACGTAATGGATGACAGGCTTGTTGCCAAGCGGGAGCATCTCCTTGGGCACGGCTTTGGCAATCGGGAGGAACCGGGTGCCGAGCCCGGCGGCCGGGATGATCGCCTTCATGGAAGTTCTCCAGAGGCGAGGCTGGGCGCAAGTTCGGGCTTGATGACGCGGATGCCATTTTCGGCAAACGACGCCTCGAGGCGGTGGAACATCGCCTCGTCGTCGTAGATCCCGACAATCGCCCCTCCGCTGCCCGCGAACTTTGCGCTCGCACCCGTGCTCCGGGCTCTTGCAATCATGGCCCGGTTTCCCTCTCCGACATCGTAAAATTCCGAGCGCTTGTCAAAATTGGCATTGATCGCCCGGTGCATCGCCGCCCGGTCTCCGGTCTCCATGGCCTCGCGGAACTTCTCGGTCAGGTCGGCCCAGAATTTGATCGCCGACAGGACATCCGAGTCCCCGCGCAGCCAGCGTGCGCGCAGGTCGTTGTGATAAACCTCCGTGCCCTCCGACAGGTCCTCCCGGTAGGCGATGAACAGCGGCGGTAGCTTTGCCGGATCGAGGGTTTGGTAATTTCCGTATCCGCGGCTCTCCATCAGCTTTCGGTCAAAATCCATGAAGACCAGTCCCTGATACGACTGCGCGACGCGGTCCTGCAGGCCCGCAGGAATCCCAAGTTCGCTGTTCTCAACGTAGAGCACGAGGTTCGCCAGCGAATGGCGCGAGATCGAAACCCCATAGAAGCTCATCAGTCCACGCACGCAAGCGGTGATCAGCGCACTTGATCCCGCCAGGCCGACACGGTTCGGAATGTCGGACCGGTAACGCATGGTGAAATTTTTGCCGTCGAGAACGATGCCGCGTTCCATACAGTATTCGTAAAATGCCTTGGCGGCTGCCTTGAGGAGACGGAACCCACCGTAATAGCCGTGGAGTTTGACATCCGCATGCAGGGCATCGATGCCGCTGAATACCGAGTGGTCGCGGCGGCTGGGGAGAAGCTCGAGCTCCGGGGATTCCCACAGTTCGATGTGGGCGGAAAAATTGCGGAAGGCCAAGGCAATGGTTTTTCCAAAATACCCATCGGACGGGTTGCCGATCAGGCCGGCGCGGGGGTAAGCAATGGTGCGTATAATCATGCGGGGAAACGAGATTCTGAGGCATCGCCAGCCCCCCGGGAAAGAGAATATTGCGCAATCATCACCCTAAAAGGCACCAAATCGCCTGGCCGGAATTTGTGGAGAGCCACAGGGCTCCGCCGTGATTTGTTTGGACTATTGGCTGGAAGCCAATGCCACGTGGCATCGGCATCTTGCCGGTGCGCTGAGGTTGCTACTTGGTGTCAGGCTAACCCCTGCGGGGGCCGCCTTCCCGGGAGATCTGCCGGATGAGGTCGGGTCCGCGGTAAACGAAGCCGGTGTAGATCTGGACGAGCGAGGCGCCGGCCGCAAATTTTTCTTTGGCGGCTTCGGCGCTCATAATGCCGCCGGAAGCGATGAGGGGGAGTTGGGTTTCGGAGCGGAGGAGGCGGAGGACCTCGGTGGAGCGGGCGCGGAGGGGAGAGCCGCTGAGGCCGCCGGTCTGGTCGGACTCCTTCGGCACGGAGGAGTGGTCGAGCGTCGTGTTCGTGGCGATCAGGCCGTCGAGGCCTTCCTTCTCCGCAAGCCGGGCCATTTCGCGCACGGCGTCATCCTCGAGGTCGGGCGCGATTTTGACGAGGAGGGGTTTACTGGAATTGATGGCCTTGAGGGTTTGCACGATCCGGGCAAGCGAGTCGCGGTCCTGAAGCTGGCGAAGCCCGGGGGTATTTGGGGAGCTGACGTTGATGACGAAATAGTCGCCGAAGGGAAGAAGCCGGCGGAAGCTGGCGGCGTAGTCAGCCGGGGCTTCTTCAAGGGGGGTGACTTTGGATTTTCCGATATTGATGCCGACCGGGATTGTCGGCCAGCGCCCGGCGGCCTTTTGTTTCTTGAGGCGGGAGGCGACGGCATCGGCTCCGTCGTTATTGAATCCCATGCGGTTGATGAGCGCGTGTTGGCGTGGGTATCGGAAGCAGCGCGGCTTGTCATTGCCGGGCTGGGCAAGGGCCGTAACCGTGCCGGCCTCGACGAACCCGAAGCCCAACGCCTCCCAGGCGCAGAGAGCCTCCGCGTTTTTGTCCATGCCGGCTGCAAGGCCGACGGGGTTGGGAAACGCCAGTCCGAAGAGCCGAACGGGAGCCGTCCCCTCCCCTCCTCCAAAGACCGCGCGGAGGAGCGCTGGGGGAGTCAGGCGGAGGCCGGTCAGCGCGAGGTGATGGGCGGTTTCCGCATCGAAGCGGAAGAGGGCGGGGCGGACGATGTCGGCGTAGAGGTTCACGAAGCGATCAAAGTCCGCGCATTTTGTGAAATGTAGCCAGCGCGAGGAGCGGGAAGTGGTTCCGATACATGTCGTATTTGAGGTAGAAGACGCCGGGGAATCCGGTGCCGGTCGTGTAATCCTCCGTCCATGAGCCATCGGGGTTTTGGGACTCGACGAGCCAGCGGATGCCGTTGCGAATGGCCGGGCGGGAGGGTTCACCGCAGGCGGAGAGGCCCATGAGCGCCCAGGCCGTTTGGCTGGCGGTGCTCGGTCCGCGGCCTTTGAGCGCGGGGAACGAGTAGCTCTCGCAGGTTTCGCCCCAGCCACCGTCCTCGTTCTGGCAGCTTTCAAGCCAGTCGCGACCGCGGCGGATCCACTCCTCCTCCATGTTGGTTCCGATCGCTGCGAGCCCACGGAGGGCCTGCCAGGTGCCGTAGATGTAATTCACCCCCCATCGGCCATACCAGGATCCGTCGGCCTCCTGGGTGCGGCGGAGCATGGCAACGGCTCGGCGGACTTCCGGGCTGCGCGGATTGTAGCCGATAGCTCCCAGGAGTTCGAGGACGCGGGCCGTGAGGTCGCTGCAGGTGGGATCGAGAATGGCGTTGTGGTCCGCAAATGGAACGTGCTCAAGCCAGGAAGAGACAAGATTTTTGTCGAAGGCGGCCCATCCGCCATCGCGGCACTGAAAGGCCATGAGCCAGTTCAGAGCACGCTTGAACAGCGCTTTGCGGGCGAAGGCATCTTCCGGAGGAACGAGGTTCAGCGCCATGAGCACCATCATCGTGTCATCGGTGTCGGGGTAATACTTGTTGTCGTGCTCGAAGGCCCATCCGCTGGGCTCGATACCGGGCATCCGGACGGCCCAGTCCCCGGCAAACCGAACCTCCTTGGCTTCGAGCCAGCAGGCGGCGCGCCGAAGTGACGGATGGTCCGGCACGAGGCCCGACTCCCCGAGCGCAATCGTCGTGATCGCCGTGTCCCAGACTGGCGACAGGCAAGGCTGGATCCGGAAGTCAGTGCCCTCCCCGACAAATAGCCCGGTGAAATCCTGCCAGGCTTTTTGCAGGAGTGGATGGTCCTCCGCGTACCCGAGCGCGCGCAGGGCCATCATGGCGTTGAGCATGGCGGGGAAGATGGCGGAGAGGCCCTCACTGCCATCGCCCATGCGCTCCGTCATCCAGGTTTCCGCAGCTTTCAGCGCGCGGCGGCGGAGAGGATGGAACGGGAACCGGTTGTAGAGCTTCAGGACGGCGTCGCAGCGGAGGAAGAAATTCCGCCAGGCCCAAAACCGGGGATCCTTTTTGAGCGAGAGGTCCGTATTTTCCATCCCGGCCGGATAGAGCTCGTGGAGCTGGAGGTGGGCCGGGAGCGTGCGGGTGGGCTTCGAGTGGTTAAGGATTGCCAGCGGGGCGATGATCGTCCGGCTCCAGGACGACATTTCGTAGATGTTGAAGAAAAACCAGTGGGGAAGCAGGAAAATTTCCGGCGGGATGGTGGGGACGTATTCCCACGGGAACTGGCCGAGCAGCGCCAGATAAAGGCGCCCGTAGGTATTCATCTGCGGGATGCCTCCGAGCCGCAGGATGTTGGCGCGGGCCTCCTGCATCCAAGGGGCTTTCGGGCTGTCCCCGGCGAGCTTGAGTGCGAAGTAGGCCTTGACCGAGGCGTTGATCTCGGAGGGTCCGCCGATGAAGATATTCCAGCCCCCATCTTCTATCTGCCGGCTGCGGATGTGGGCGGCACACTTTGCCTGGAGGTCCGGCTCAGCGCGTCCGCTCCAGTGTAGATACAGGATCGTGTCGCAACAAAGCGTGGCATCGACGGTCAGCTCCCCCTCCCAGTGGCCATCGGGATTTTGGAGCGAGAGCAGAAAGTCCTGCGAGGAGCGGATCGCGCGGTTGATGGCGTCCTGCGGAACGGGTTCCTCGGCAAACGGGATCAGGTTTTCTGCCGCACTCATTTGAGCAGGAGGTCGGCCGCCTGCTGGACGTCCTTGTCGCCGCGTCCCGAGAGGTTGGCGATCACGAGAGCGGTCGGCGGAAGCTTCGGAGCGATTTTCATCACATGGGCAATCGCATGAGCGGACTCAAGGGCAGGGATGATGCCCTCAACCTCGGACAGCGTCCGGAAGGCGGCAAGCGCCTCGGTATCGGTGGCAAAATCGTAGCTGATCCGCCCCTGGTCGCGGTAGTAGCTGTGCTCCGGCCCGATGGCCGCGTAGTCCAAGCCGGCTGAAACCGAGTGCGTGAGCTCGATCTGGCCGTCGGCATCCGCCAGCAGCCAGGTTTTGGTGCCCTGAAGAACCCCAAGCTTGCCGCCTTGGAAGCGTGCGGCGTGACGCCCCCGAGTGATGCCGTCACCTCCCGCCTCGACGCCGGTCATGCGCACGGCCGCGTCCCCGAGGAAGGCGTGGAAAAACCCGATGGCGTTGCTGCCGCCGCCCACGCAGGCGACAAGCTCATCCGGGAGACGGTTTTCTTTTTCAAGGATCTGGCGACGGGATTCCTCGCCGATGATTTTGTGGAAATCGCGCACAATCATCGGATACGGATGGGAGCCGAGGGCGCTGCCAAGAATGTAGTGGGTCGTGCGGACGTTCGTGACCCAGTCGCGCATCGCCTCGTTGATGGCCTCCTTGAGCGTCGCCTGCCCGGCGGTGACTGCGACAACTTTGGCTCCAAGAAAACGCATGCGGGCGACATTGAGAGCCTGACGCTCCATGTCCACCGCCCCCATGTAAATCACGCAGTCGAACCCGAAGCGGGCGGCGGCCGTCGCTGTTGCGACCCCGTGCTGGCCGGCTCCCGTCTCTGCTATGATCCGGGATTTCCCCATCCGCCGGGCCAGGAGGATCTGTCCCATCGCATTGTTGATCTTGTGGGCTCCAGTGTGGAGGAGATCCTCCCGTTTAAGGTAGATTTTCGCGCCGCCAAGCTTTGAGGTCAGGCGCTCGGCAAAGTAGAGCGGGGTCGGACGTCCGCAAAAATCCCGGAGCAACCCGTCGAGTTCGCTCTGGAAGGCCAGGTCGGCCGAGGCCTCGCGGTAGGCCGTCTCCAACTCCTGCAGGGCGGGCATCAAGGTCTCCGGCACAAACATCCCCCCATAGGGCCCGAAGTGGCCGGCCGCGTCGGGCACCAACTGTTCTTCAGCAGCAGAAATCATGCGGCCACCTTAGTGCGAATTTGCGCCGCGACAAGTCCAACGGCGCAATACGCATGATCAAAAAGAGAATTGCTGGGGTTCCTTCTCGCGGCCACGCCGCCCTGTGTTTTCCAGTAGGAAAATTTTGGATCTGTGCCTCAGGAAGGAATCGCTTGACAAAGGACTAACCTGATGGACTAGATATAAGATATGCAAGGCAAAACAGTCAACATCCATGAGGCAAAGACGCATTTTTCCAAGCTGGTTGCGCGCGTGCAAGCCGGGGAAGAGATCCTTGTCGCCAAAGCCGGAAAGACCGTCGCCCGCCTGATGCCGACATTGCCCGCCGCCCGCCGTCGCCCGCCCGCTGAGTGGGCAGGCCTTGAAATCCCGGACTCCGCATTGTTTGATCTGATGCCGGAGGAGGAACTGGCGGCTTGGGAGGGAATGCGCAAGCCTCTGGCCCGCCCGTGAAGCTGCTGCTCGACACGCATGCGGTGCTGTGGTGGGCAACCGCTTCCAAGAAGCTGAGCAGGAAAGCAGCCGCCGCGATTTCTTCCCGGGCCAACGAACCGTTCTTGAGCGCGGTCAGCGCTTGGGAGATTGCCGTGAAACTTCGCAAGGGAACCTTGAAGCTTCCCCGGCACATCGCAACCGAGATCCCTCGGCTTCCAGAGCGACTCGGGTTTTCTATTCTGGAAATTTCCTGGGCACACGCCGATCGCGCAGCCAGTTGGGATGCCGGACATCGAGACCCGTTTGACCGCATTCTCGCAGCCCAATCGGAAATCGAAAATATCCCACTCATCACATGCGACCCCGCATTTTTGGAGTTCTCGACCGAGACGCTCTGGTGATAGCGACTGCAATATTCCCTCAGGGATCGATATCTTCTGGCTTCCCGCCGGGGGACGGAAAATAATTCTCATTTCGCCAGTGGACCAAGCGGCATGGATGCGCAAGCTTCTCATCGGCCAACTGCGGCCAGAGGCATCCCTGCGATCGCAGCTTATGTGCAAGGCTCAGATTCCAGAGGCGGTTAGCACAGGCGCCTCTACACCGCCTTGCACCCGACCTCACCCACATTTGATCCGCCCCGTGCACCCACGGAATCAGCATGGACACCCATCGGGGCTTCGGTAAAAATGCAGCGGATGAACCAAACGGAAAATTCCCGGACCGCGGCCCGAACCCGCCACCTGCACTAAGCGCATGCAGGTATTTTTCCGGGTTCTTCCCTACGTTCGCCGTTACCCTCAGCTGGCTTTTGCCACGCTGGGCTGCGCGGTGCTGAGCACCCTGATGGTGATCATTTTCCCAGCGGTGACGCAGAAGATCGTGGACGACGTGATCCGGGGCGGGCGGCCGGAGCTGCTGCTGCCATTGCTGGCTGCCGGGCTCGGGGGATTCTTTTTTCAGGAGCTTCTCGACGGCATGCGGATTATTTTTAACAACCACTTCGAGCAAAAGGTCATCTGCGACCTCAGGAGTGAGCTCTACGGGCATATCCAGAAGCTGCCTCTTCCGTGGTTCGACAACCGGGCGACCGGCGACATCATGACCCGCCTGATCGAGGACGTGACGAGCGTGGAGAGGGTGCTCATCGACGGCATCGAGCAGGGCACGGTCGCCGTGCTCCAGATCCTTGTGGTGAGCGGCCTGATGCTGGCCTACAGCCCGGCGCTGACCGTTGCGGCAATGGTTCCGATCCCGTTCCTTGCCGTCGGGGCTGTTGCCTACACGATGTCGGCCCGCAACCGGTATAAGCAGCAACGGAAGGCCGTCTCGGCGCTCAACTCCCTGCTGCACGACAACATCGCCGGGGTGCGGCAAATCAAGACCTACACCAGCGAGGAGCGCGAGCAGGAGCGTTTTGACGAAGCCAGCAACACCGTGCGCAAAGCCACCCTCGTCGTCATGAAGGCCTGGGCGATCTACCAGCCCAGCATGGCGTTCTTCACCTCGTGCGGAATGCTCCTTATCGCTGGCTATGGGGCCCGTGAGGTGCTTGCCGGGCGGATGGATGTCGGCGTGCTGGTTGCCTTCTTTGTGCTCGCCAGGTTCCTCTACGAACCGGTCGGCCGCCTGCACCAGCTCAACCAGATCTTCCAGTCCGGACGGGCCGCCGGGGACAGGGTTTTTGAGATCATGGACGCCGATCCGGAGTCGCCGGATGAAACCGGAGCCGCCGCCCAGCCGGTCTCCGGAGCCGTCGAATACCGGAATGTTTCGTTCTCCTACGCGGAGGGACTCCCCGTGCTTTGCCAAGTAAGCCTGTCGGCCAAAGCCGGCGAAACCATCGCCCTCGTGGGCCCGACCGGAGCCGGAAAATCCACCCTCGTGAACCTCCTTGTCCGGTTTTATGAGCACACCGAGGGAGAGATCCTCATCGATAACCTCCCGCTCCACCGCATCCCCCGCCACCACCTTCGCAAAAATATCGCGGTCGTCACCCAGGAAAGCTTCCTCTTCAACGGAACGACGGCGGAAAATCTCCGCGTGGGCAAAGAGGATGCGACGGAGGAAGAGATGTGGCGGGTGCTGGAAGCAGCCAATGCGGCGGATTTTGTGCGCCGGATGCCGAAAGGCCTGGATTCACCAGTCGGCGAACGCGGGATCCGTCTCAGTGTTGGCGAAAAACAGCGCATCTCCATCGCCCGGGCACTTTTGAAAAACCCGCCGATTTTGATCCTCGACGAAGCGACGGCCAGCGTGGACACCGCCACCGAGGTCCTCATCCAGCAGGCTCTCGACCGCCTGATGGAGCACCGGACCAGCTTCGTGATCGCCCACCGGCTTTCCACCGTGCGCCACGCCTCCCAGATCCTCGTGCTCGAACGCGGGCGGATCACCGAGCGCGGACGCCACGACGAGTTGCTCGCCCAGGGTGGGCTCTATGCCAAACTCTGCCGCAACAGCTTCATGGAATCCGGGGAGGATCGAACCCCTTCGAGCACCGGGGAAATTTGACCCAAATGGTGATTTCTGAGGACGGCCAGCCGGTTTTCGAGCGATTTGCCAATCGTTTTGCTTGAAGCGGGACGGGGAAAAAACGAGAACTCACGGGATGATCGAGATGACGACGCGCCAAGCCGACCAGGTGACGCCCGCTTTTGAAGCCGAGGCGGACGAACTGGTTTCCCATTATCCGGTTTCCAAACGCAGCGCCTCGCTGCCCCTCCTGCACCTGTGGCAAAACCACTTCGGGTTTGTGGACGACACCGGAGTCGAGTGGATCGCCGCCAAGCTAGACCTAACGCCGATCAACATCCTCGAGCTCGTCACCTTCTACCCCTGGTTTCGCCGCGAGGCTGCCGGCAAGGTCGTCATCCGGGTCTGCCGCACCCTCGCCTGCGCGATGGCCGGCAGCTACGAGGTTAAAGAGAAATTTTGCGAAGCGGTGGGCCTGGATGCCCATGCTGAGCACCATGGCTTCGGCATCGCGCCGCCGACAACGCCGGACGGGAAGTTCAGCGTCGAGTTCGTGGAGTGCCTCGCGAGCTGCGGAAGTGCTCCCGTCGCCCTGATCAACGACGACCTCGTCGAAAATATCCAGCCCGCCGAGATCCCATCCATCGTAAACAAGCTGAAATAATCATGTCCAACTTGCATCCGACCCCGCATCCGAAAGAGCGGCGCATCATTTTCGAAAACATCAGCAAGCCGGGTTACGCGCCCGACATTGAGACCTATCTGGCCAACGGGGGCTACGAGTCGCTGAAAAAAGCGCTGGCCATGAAGCCGGCCGAGATCATCGACGCGGTGAAGGCGGCGAACCTGCGCGGTCGCGGCGGGGCCGGGTTCCCCTGCGGCACGAAGTGGAGCTTTATCCGCCACGATGACGGCAAACCGCACTACATTGTTGTCAACGGGGACGAATCCGAGCCGGGCACTTTCAAGGACCGCTATATCCTGCATCAGGATCCGCACCAGCTCGTCGAAGGCCTGGCCATCTCGGCCTACGCCACGAACACGCACCTCGCTTACATTTATATCCGCTGCGAGTTCCCGCAGGCGGCCAAAATCGTCTGGAATGCCATCAAGGAAGCCCATGCCAAGGGATTCCTCGGAAAAAACATACTCGGCTCGGGGTTTGACCTGGACATCTTTGTTCACCAGGGAGCCGGGGCCTACATCTGCGGAGAAGAGACAAGCCTGCTGGAATCCCTCGAGGGTAAGCGCCCTTACCCCCGCATCAAGCCGCCGTATTTCCCGGCGGTGCTCGGCCTCTACATGAAGCCGACGATCGTCAACAACGTCGAGACACTCTGCCATGTAACTCACATCCTCCGCCTCGGCGCGGCCGAATACGCGAAGATGGGCACCCCCGGCGACGGCGGGACCCGCACGATGTGCGTGAGCGGTGACGTCGTGCGCCCCGGAATTTACGAGCTGCCCTGCGGAGCCGTCACGCTTCGCGAACTGATCTTTGACATCTGCGGCGGACTCAAGCCCGGACGCACGCTCAAAGCGGTGATCCCCGGCGGAAGCTCGGCAAAGGTCATGCGCGCAGGAGAAGTTTACAAAGTCAAAGCCAAGGGCCCCGATGGGGCGATGGAGGAGAAGGAACTCCCCATGCTCGATGTCGTGATGGACGCCTCGACGCTGCAATCCGTCGGCACGATGATCGGCAGCGCCGGAGTCATGGTCCTGGACGACTCCCGCGAAATGGTCTGGGCGCTCAACAACCTGAACCAGTTCTACGCCCACGAGAGCTGCGGGCAATGCACACCGTGCCGTGAAGGCAGCCTGTGGATGGCAAAAATGACCACGCGCATGCTGGATGGCGACGGGAAGGCCTCGGACTCGGCCAACCTGAAAAGCGTGGCCGACAACATCGCGGGGCGCACGGTCTGCGCGTTCGGCGAAGCCTGCTCGTGGCCAACGCAAAGCTTCCTGGAAAAATTCCCGGAGGAATTTGCAGAAACGGCGGCCAAGTAGCCATCCGGTCATCGGGTAAATGCCGGGCAGATTTTTCTCTCGCGAGGATTTTCCCCTGTGTTTCCGGGGCATCGTGTGCTAGGACTCGCGGCTCTGAACTACAAAGTGAACGTCTCCGATCTCCGCGAAATCCTTCAATACGTCCCCCGCTTCCGGGAACGCACGTTCGTGGTGGCTGTGGATGGCGAGGTCATCGCCTCGGAGAATTTTTCGAATGTCCTGCTGGACATTGCGGTGCTGCGCTCGTTGAGCATCCGGGTCGTCCTGGTTCATGGGGCCAGCCGGCAGATCCAGGCGCTCGCGGCCGAGCGGGGCGTGGAGCTTTCAAATTCCGACGGAATCGGGGTCACGGATGCCTCCACCTTGCAGGTCAGCATTGATGCCGCAATCCGGCTGACGAACGCGATCATGGAGGGTCTGTCCTCGGTGGACCTGAGGGCAGCCTACATCAATGCGCTGATTGCGCATCCGGCGGGGATCCTTGGCGGCGTGGACCAGCAATACACCGGCAAGGTCGAGCGGGTGGACGTGAAGGCCCTCAAGTTTCTTCTCGATGAGGGGATTATTCCCGTTGTGCCGCCACTGGGATTTGATGGCGAAGGCCGCACCTACCGCGTGAATTCCGACACGATCGCCGTCGAGATCGCCGAGGAACTCTCGGCCGCAAAAATCCTCTATCTGACGCCGGGCTCGGCGTTTGAGGCCACGTCGAATCTTCCCCGGCAGCTCTCCGTGCCGGAGACCCTGGATTTGGTGAAAAAGCGGCGCGCGGAAATTGCCCCGGGTATCCTCTCCAAGCTTGAATGCGGGGCCCGCGCCTGCATGCAGGGGGTTCCACGCGTGCACGTGCTCAACGGAGGTGTCAATGAAGCCCTTCTGAACGAAGTCTTCAGCCATGACGGCATTGGCACGATGATCTACTCCAACGAGTATCAGCAAATCCGGCGTATTTTTAAAAAAGACGTGCGGGCCGTCATGTCCCTGATCCGGCAGTCCGTCCGGAACGAAGAGCTTGTGAGACGGAACCGCACGGAAATCCTTGAACACCTGGAAGACTACTGGCTCCTCGAGATCGACCGCGCCCCGATCGCCTGCGTCGCGCTCCACCTTTATCCGGAGGAGTCGGCCGGCGAGTTGGCCTGCCTTCACGTCGGCAAGGCGCATGAAAACCAGGGCCACGGGAAAAAGCTCATGGCCTTTGTGGAAAACCTCGCCCGCGAAAAAGGCGTCAGAAACCTTTTTGCGCTCTCGACCCAAGCCTACAGCTACCTCCAGCAGAAAGGCGGCTACAAGCCGGCGGACCCATCCCTTCTGCCCCCCGACCGCCGCGCACGGTATGAGGCCAGCGGACGGAACTCCATGGTCCTCTTAAAGGGGCTTCGGCCCTGACCGGCATGGAAGGCGTCCACACCCACTTCCTCTGGCTCGATTGGGTCGTTCTGGCGGCCTACCTGGCGGGGACAACATGGATAGGCCACGCGCTTCGGGGCTCCCAGTCGACGATGAAGGACTTCTTTCTGGCCGGGCGTTCCCTGCCGTGGCCAGCCGTCACGGGCTCAATCATCGCCACCGAGATCAGCGCAATCACATTCGTGGGTGTTCCGGGCATGGTCTTTGCCGCCGGGGGGGATTTTACCTATCTCCAATGGGGGATCGGCTCGATCATCGCGCGCTTTATCGTCGGAATCTGGTTCGTCAAAGTCTTTTACGAGCGCGAGATTTTCAGCCCCTACGATTACATGCAATCGCGCCTCGGGGCCGGGGCACGCACCCTCACCACCTACCTTTTCTTCGTCAGCTCGATCCTTGGCCAGAGCGTCCGCCTGCTGGTGACGGCGCTGATCCTGTGGACGGTGACCGGCCTGTCCTTCGAGTGGTGCATCGCCATCATCGGGGTTTTTGCCATCGGCTGGACGCTGATGGGCGGGATGACCACCGTGATCTGGACGGATGTCATTCAGTTTTTTGTCTTCATTGGGGGCGGCCTGATTGCGTTGGGCGTGCTGCTTTTCAACATCCAGGGAGGCGTGCCGGAATTTCTTCACGTCGCCGGGGAGGCCGGAAAGCTGCGGCTGTTGAACCTGAGCACAAACCCCGACGTCCAATTCACGCTCTGGGTCGGCCTGCTGGCCATGCCCTTCCAAAACCTTGCGGCCTTCGGAACCGATCAGCTCAACGCCCAGCGGATGTTCTGCTGCCGCTCGGCCTCCGATGCCTCGAAGGCGATTATTTTTAGTAGCGTCTCGCTGCTGGTGACCGGGCTCATGCTCCTCGTCGGGGCCGGACTCTTCGTCTACTATACCCAGCATGTCCCGGTGCCGGCCGAGGCTGCCTTGTTCGACAAGGATGCCGATTCGGTTTTCCCGGTTTGGATTACAACCGTCCTACCTCCGGGGCTGACCGGGTTGATCCTTGCAGGGGCATTTGCGGCGGCGATCTCCAGCCTCGATTCCGCCCTCGCCGCTCTGTCACAGACATCCCTGGCACTCGTCCACGCCCGCCACGGACTCCAAAATGCAGACCAGAAGATACTCCTCAGACAATCCCGCATCGCCGTCGTCGCCTGGGGGATCACCCTGATTGTTGTCGCCATCGGACTCCAATCCGTGCGGGGCCATCTCAACCTGCTGAGCCTGGCCTTCGGCATGGTCACCTACACCTACGGTCCGCTCCTCGGGGCCTTTCTCCTCGCCCTCAGCCCGCTGAAACGAAACATCCGCGGCGTCTGGATCGGAACCATCCTCTCCGTCCTCCTCGTCCTGTGGGTGCGCCCGGACATCTACAACATCCTCGCCTCCCTTTCCCTCATCACCCCGGATCAGGCCGAGTCCCTGCGCCCGCCCCTCACGTTTGCTTGGCTCTACCCCGTCACCTGCCTCCTGACGCTCGGCTGCGGGATCATTTTTGGAGGAAAACCGGGAGACCAACCGGATCCGGATGCCTCGTCGGCCGATTGTGCCTGAGCAACAATTGAGAAAACCCAATTTTTTGTTTTTGACAGTGCGTCGGCAGAAGCTAGTGTGACCGTCCTGCCCGGAGCTCGGGGGAACAACGCTGCCCGTTTTCGCAGATGCGACAACGGCAAGCGTTCTTCACCCTTTTTCCGGCAAAAAAAACAAACCGCCACTCGATGTTCAAAATACGCGGCTTCGGTCGCCAGATGCCCATGTAGCTCAGTTGGTAGAGCACGTCCTTGGTAAGGACGAGGTCACCGGTTCAAACCCGGTCATGGGCTCCACGAACATCGGTCGCAAACAATCAACAACAAAATACTCAGATGGCTAAAGAACAGTTCAAGAGAAATAAACCGCACGTCAACATTGGAACAATCGGACACGTTGACCACGGCAAGACGACCCTCACCGCAGCGATCACGACCGTGCTCGCAAAAACCGGCGGGGCGACCGCAAAGAAGTATGATGAGATCGACGCCGCTCCCGAAGAAAAAGAGCGCGGCATCACGATCAACACCGCCCACGTGGAATACGAGACCGAGAACCGCCACTACGCGCACGTCGATTGCCCCGGCCACGCGGACTATGTCAAAAACATGATCACCGGTGCGGCCCAGATGGACGGGGCCATCCTCGTGGTCAGCTCGGCCGACGGCCCAATGCCTCAGACCCGCGAGCACATTCTCCTCGCCCGTCAGGTCGGCGTGCCTTCGATCGTCGTGTTCATGAACAAGGCCGATATGGTGGACGACAAAGATCTCCTCGACCTCGTCGAAATGGAAGTCCGCGAACTCCTCAGCAAATACGAGTTCCCCGGCGACACCATCCCGATCGTCAAAGGCAGCGCCCTCAAAGCCCTCGAAGGTGACGCGGAAAACGAAAAAGCCATCACCGACCTCATGGCCGCTGTGGACGAATACATCCCGCAGCCGGAGCGTCCGAAGGATCTTCCCTTCCTCATGCCCGTGGAAGACGTCTTCAACATTGAAGGTCGCGGCACCGTCGCCACCGGCCGTGTCGAGCGTGGCATCCTCAAAAAGATGGAGGAAGTCGAAATCGTCGGCCTTCGCGACACCAAGAAGACAACGGTCACCGACATCGAAATGTTCCGCAAGCTCCTCGACAGCGCCGAAGCCGGCGACAACGTCGGAGTGCTTCTGCGCGGCACCAAAAAGGAAGAAATCGAGCGCGGTCAGGTCATCGCCAAGCCGGGATCGATCACGCCCCACACCAAGTTCAAAGCCGAGGTTTACGTCCTCAGCAAGGACGAGGGTGGACGCCACACGCCCTTCTTCTCGAACTACCGTCCGCAGTTCTACTTCCGCACGACCGACGTGACTGGAAATGTGAAGCTGCCTGAGGGAGTCGAGATGGTGATGCCTGGTGACAACGTCTCGATCGAAGTCGAGCTGATCACCCCGATCGCCATGGAAAAAACGATCCGCTTCGCCATCCGTGAGGGTGGACGCACCGTCGGTGCCGGTCGTGTTGCCGACATTATTGCCTGATCACAAGGCAGCCCAGTAAGAGTTTCCAAAGGTCAGTAGCTCAATTGGTAGAGCATCGGTCTCCAAAACCGAGGGTTGGGGGTTCAAGTCCCTCCTGACCTGTGGAATTTCTTCACTCCCCGAAAAATAACGATGTTTTCCAAGGTCCGCAAATTCACTTCCGAAGTCCGTGTCGAGCTCGCCAAGGCCCAGTGGCCGTGGGATCCCAATGAAAAGGGATTCCGTCGCTACAAGGAGCTTTCCGACTCAACGGTCGTCGTGCTTGTGGCCATGATCATCCTCGGAGGCTACATCGCCTTTTTCGATTTCGTTCTCATCAATGTGGTCAGCTTTCTGACCCACCCGTAATTTTATTCTCATGGCATTAGCCCCGAAAGACCAGTGGTTCGTCGTGCACGTCCTATCCGGACACGAGCAGAAAGTGCAGAAGGAACTCATCCGCCGCATCCAGACCGAGGAGATGGGAGATCTCGTTTATGAGGTCCTCATCCCCACCGAGCGCGTCCAGGAAATCAAGCGCGGAAAGAAGACCGAAACCACGCGCAAGTTCTTTCCCGGCTACCTGATTGTCAACATGCACCTCCTCGATGAGGACAACCAGCTCGTCGAAAAGACCTGGTATTTCATCAAGGACACCAACGGCGTCCTCGGCTTTGCCGGAACAAAGGACCGTCCAATTCCCATGCGTGCCAAAGAGGTCGAAGGGCTCTTGGCCCAGGTCCGCGATCGCGAGGACACGGTGAAGCCAAAAATCAGCTTTGAGGTCGGCGACAAAGTCAAGGTGGCCGACGGCCCGTTCCAAAACCAGAACGGCATCGTCGAGGAGATCGACCCCGAGCGCGGCAAGCTTCGCGTCTCGGTCAGCATCTTCGGCCGCGACACGCCGGTCGATCTCGAATACTGGCAGGTCGAAAAAGCCTGACCCCACTCACAACCTCCGCAATGATGAAAGGCCGCAGGAATCCCCTGCGGCCTTTCATTTTGCGCTGAGGGGAACGGCGGGAGGCAAACCCGCCTCGCTCGCGATTCGAGAGGCGAAGCTATAAGCCGGGAGAAAAATTAGAAATTTCTCACACAAAGCCACCGTCAATTCTCATGTCGGGGTGGCAATCTATGTGGCGTTATGAAATATCTCATCTGTAGTATACTCCTCGCGACGGTCGGCCTTCCCATCCAGGCCGCGTCCCCCGCGTCGCCCGCAACCATCAAAAACCTCAACACCGCCTTCCAAGGCGAGTCCAACGCCGCCAATCGATATGCGGCTTTCGCCGTAAAGGCTGAGGGGGAAGGCCTGGCCCAGGTTGCCAAGCTGTTCCGTGCGGCCTCCGCGGCTGAAGCCATCCATCGCGACACGCACAAGGCCGCGATCATTGAACTCGGTGGCACAGTGGACAGCTTCAAGCTGGACCCGGTCGCGCCCGGCACCACGGCCGAAAACCTCAAGGCGGCGATCAAGGGAGAGTCCTACGAACGCGACACCATGTATCCCGAGTTCCTGGCTGTCGCAAAAGCCGACGACGCGCGCGCTGCAATCCGCACGCTCCAGTTTGCCGCCGCCGCTGAAAAAGAACATGCCATGCTCTACCAAAAAGCCTTGGACCAGCTTGGAAAAAATGACGTCGAGGATTACTTTGTCTGCCAGATCTGCGGGATGACGCTCACCGAGTTGCCGGCCAAAAAGTGCCCGTCCTGCCGCAAAAGCCGCGACGAATACAAAAAAATCAGCTGAGTCATGTTTCCCGACCCACTTCACCCCGCTGTCGTACATTTCCCAATCGTCCTTCTCCTCTTCGGTGCCCCGTTGGCTGTGGCGGCCGTGTTTTGGAGAAAAAACTTCCTGCCCTCCCTGGCGGCTCTCGTGCTGGTCCTGGGTGCCACCGGCGCGCTTGTAGCCGCATTCACCGGCGAACAGGATGCCGAGATGGCCGGCGAGTTGTCGCCTGCGGGTGAGGAGACTCTGGAGCAGCATGAGGAATGGGGGGAAAGAGCTCGTAACTTCGGGGTGGCGGCCGCCCTCTTGGCCTGCGCATCGGCGGCTGCATTCCGGTGGCCAACTCCGGCACGCGGCCTCGGGGCCGCAGCCGCCCTGGCTGCTCTGGCTGCAGCCTTCGCCGTCGCCCAAGCCGGGCATTTTGGCGGTCAGGTCGTCTACAAGCACGGAGTGGGAGTCAACACGGCCGCCTCCGGGGAATCCTCAGCAGTCGCGCCCAAGGCCAAAACCAATAAACGAGACGATGACGATTGAGCTATTCCCTGCGTGCTCTTCTTTGCCTCTGGATATCTCCTTCTCCCGGCCCTAGGCTGCTCACCCATGCGGATCCTCGTCGCTGAAGATGACCCAAAGCTGCGGGGGCATTTGAAACAAGCGCTCCAGCAGGTCGGCTATGCTGTGGACGAAGCTGCGGATGGCCCGGAGGCACTCTGGCTCGCTTCCGAAAATCCGTATGACGCCGCCGTCCTCGACATTTCCATGCCGGGGATGGATGGCGTTTCGGTGACCAGAGCTATTCGCAGGACTGGCCGGACATTTCCCGTGCTTCTCGCCACCGCCCGGGGGGAACTTCGAGACAAAGTAGGTGGCCTCGACGCCGGCGCGGATGACTACCTCGTCAAACCATTCTCGATCGAGGAACTCCTGGCGAGGATCCGTGCACTCCTCCGTCGACAGCGGCCGGAACTTGGAAACACGCTTCGCGTCGGAGACCTGGAGATCGATCTTCTGAGCCACAGTGCCCGGCGAGCCGGAGTGGACATCGTTCTTACCAACCGCGAGTTTGCCCTGCTGGCGACTCTCGCCGAGGCTTCCCCGCGCACCGTAACCAAAGCCACACTCGTTGAGCGCGTCTGGGATCAGCATTTTGATTCTGGAACCAACGTGCTCAATGTCTACGTAAACTACCTCCGCAAAAAGGTGGACCTGGCCGGACAGCCTGCCCTCCTTCATACCGTCAGGGGAGTCGGCTTCGCCCTGCGGGAGGAGAGCCTTTGAACTTCCGGCTTCGCATCGCTGCTTGGTTCGGCCTCACGCTTGTTGCAATGACTGGACTCCTCGTCCTGACGGCTCACCACCACCTTGACCAGGAACTCCGTAAGGAAAAATGGGATCGCTCCCATCCAAGCTTCCCCGGGTGGTCCCTCCACGGAAGCTTTTCCGATGCGGAGATTCACGACATCCTTGGCGAGCTCATGCAGGTTTGGGCCTGGGTGGGCATTCCTGCTCTCGGCCTTTCGCTTGGAGTGGGGTTTTTCCTCGCCAACCGCGCGATCCATCCCGTCCGCCAAATCAACCGGGCCCTTGCGGAAAAAACGGCATCGACCCTGCGAATCGACATACCGGTGCCCGTGCAGGATCCTGTTTTGTCCGAACTCGTCTCCCAGATCAACACCCTCCTGCACCGGGTGGGAAGTGCCTACGACGACATGTCGGCGTATTCATCGCGCGTCGCGCATGAGCTGAGAACCCCGCTTGCGCTGCTGCGTATGCGCATCGAGCAATCAGCCGCCGCCATGCCGCCAGACCTCTCGGAAAGTCTGCAGGAAGAGCTCGCGCGGCTTTCGAAGTTTGTGGAGCGCTCATTGCTCGCAGCCCGCGCCGAGTCCGGACGCCTTGAGGCAGCCTATACTCCGGTGGACATCTCCGCGCTGCTGGAGGATCTACGCGAACCGTATGAGCTGCTCTTCGCGGAGGAGGGAACGGCCCTTGAGTGGGAAGTTCCAGGCGGCCTCACCGTGCAGTCCGAACCCGATTTTCTCCGACAAATGTTGCACAACCTTCTTGGCAACGCCTGTCGTTATGGCGGCGGGCGTGCCCGTCTCCGAGTTCGTTCCTCCACAGGGCGCACAGACCTCACGCTCACGAACGAAATCGCCGATCCCCCGCGCAAGACAGCCGGGCTGGGCATTGGGATCCGATTGGTGGATGTCCTTTCGAAAAGTCTGGAGGGCCATTCCTTCCAGTTGCGAAAAAGCGCCCGGGTTTTTGCCGTGCGTCTCACATGGATAACCTCTATCAAAAATACCCATGAAGCCCAACGTTGACGAAGATCTGAAGCAGGCCACAGAGTCCCTCGCGGGCCACACGGGCGTTGTCGGCGTGCAACCACTGCCTGGCCGCGCGGCCTTCGAGATTGAATATGATCCCGCCTCCCTGAGCCGCGAGGAGCTCCGCCGGATTGCGGAGGATCATGTCCCCGCCCCGGCCCTGCAAAAGCGGACGCTCCGCCTCGATGGCTCAGCCTGCGAAGCCTGCGCCATCCGCTTGGAAAAAAAGGTGGCCAGCATCCCCGGCGTCCGGAAGGCCACGGCAACCTATCTCGGAAAGATCCTCTGCCTGACCTTCGACGATGGGGTTTCTGACGAAGCGGCGGTGATGAAGGGTGTTCGCGCGACCGGGGCAGACGTCCGGCCGTATGAGGCCCCGCAATTCGATGGAGAGACGACCCTCTGGGACAAGGTGCGCGCCGGCGAGCTCAACGAGGAAATCTCCTGCGCACTGGGGTTTGTCTTTCTGATTGCCTCGTTGGTCCTCGACCACACGGTCGGCAAGACCGCAACCATCACGTATGTCTTCTATGCCGGGGCTTATCTTTTTTGTGGTCAGCAGGGCGTCCGCTCGGCAATCGCATCCCTCAGGGAAAAGGTGCTGGACGTCGATGTGCTCATGGTGCTGGCAGCCATTGGTGCTGGAGCCGTCGGCCAGCCGTTTGAAGGTGCACTGCTCCTTTTTCTGTTTTCATTTTCCAACGTGCTCCAGAGCTATGCGCTCCAGCGCACCCAGAAGGCGATCCATTCCCTGCTCAAGCTCCGCCCCGACAAGGCACTGGTGAAGCGCAGCGGGGGCACCGAACTCGTTCGGGTGGAGTCCTTGGAACTCGGCGATGTCGTTGTCGTGCGACCTGGCGAGCACATCCCTGTCGATGGACTGATCAGCGAAGGCAGCAGTAACGTGGATGAATCCAGCCTCACCGGCGAGTCGATGCCGGTCTCCAAAACTGTCGGATCCCCGCTCTTCGCCGGCACGCTTAACCAGAGCGGCGGTGTCGAGCTCACCGTTACCAAGCGGGCAGAGGATTCCACTCTGGCCCGCATGGTCAAGCTCGTCGAAGAGGCCCAGGCGGAAAAGTCGGGGACCCAGCGCTTCCTTGAGCAGGCGGAACAATACTACGCAACGGGCGTGATCGTCTTCACCGCTCTGGTCTGGTTCATTCCATGGCTCGTCTGGCGCGAGGCCTTTGATGTCGCCTTCTACCGCGCAATGACGGTCATGGTGGTCGCCTCACCCTGCGCCCTCGTCATCAGCACCCCGGCGACCGTTCTCTCCGCCATCGGCGGCGCCGCCCGGCGAGGCATTCTCATCAAGGGAGGTTCCCACCTCGAAAGCACCGCAAAAATTGACATCGTCGCCTTTGACAAGACCGGGACCCTGACGGTTGGAAGGCCGACGGTGACCGAGATCGTGGACGCCGATGGTGCGCACCGTCTGGATGCTGCTCTCCCCTCCCCGCTTTCGGCCCTCCTTGCCTCCGCCGCCGCGCTGGAGGCCAAGTCCGAGCATCCCCTCGCCACGGCCATCGTCAAAAGTGCAACGACCCTCAAGCTCAGCCTGCCCGAGGCCACCGACTTCCAGTCCACCCCCGGCAAGGGAGCCGAGGCGACAATTCAGGGAGAACGCCTTGTCATCGGCAGCGAAAGACTCTTTCGTGAACTCTCTGCCTCCGAAATGGACCCCATCCTCGCCGCAAGCGAGGAACTTTCCCGCCGGGGAAAAACCTGCGTCTGGGTCGGCTCACGCGTGGGCGATTCGGTCCGGGCCCTCGCCGTGCTGGCACTCGCGGATACCATCCGTCCCGAAGCTCTCAGGATCGCCGCCGACCTACGCCGCCTTGGCGTGAAAAAGGTGGTGATGCTCACCGGCGATCAAAAAGCAGTGGCCCACGCGATCGCGGAGGAAGCCGGGGTGGATGAAATCATTGCCGAGCTGCTCCCCGAAGGTAAGGTCGCTGCGATCCGGGACCTGAAAAAGCAGGGGCGCGTGATGATGATCGGCGACGGCGTCAACGATGCCCCGGCCCTTGCCACGGCCGACCTCGGCGTCGCCATGGGCGCCGCCGGCACCGATATTGCCATGGAAACTGCGGATGTCGTCCTCATGGGAGACAAGCTGGAAAACATTCCCATCCTCCTCGCCATCGCCCGTCACTCAAAGCGCGTCCTCATCCAGAACCTGACGTTCGCCTCCGGAGTCATCGTCGTCCTCCTCATCGCAGCCTTCGGCATCAACCTTCCTCTTCCCATGGGTGTGGTCGGCCATGAAGGCAGCACCGTCCTCGTCTGCCTCAACGGTCTGCGCCTTCTGATCTACAAGCCCAAGCTCTAGGAGCCTGATTCATCGATGCCAGAGCCTGCCGGCGCGTCTCAGCCGGCCATAAACCAGCCCGGGGGTCTCGGTCCCGCGGGCCTCGTGCAGGCGGTGGATGAATGTTATCGCCACAATGTTCAGGAAAAAGAGGATCAGGAAGTAGATGCTGTGCCGCTTCCAGTGGAGGGCCCCCGTGACGGCCTCGTAGGTCCCGATCATGTCGAGCGAGACGCCCCAGACAATCGGTGCCGCCCCCAACCCAAGGCTTGTGATCACAGTGAAGAGCGCAAAAAAATGATTCCGCCCCATTTCGGGCATCGTGGCCATAATGATCCTCACGTTGGCGAGGTTGAAATTCGCTCCGGCCACGCCGGAAAAAAAGTTAAGCGCAGCGATGACCGGCATCGTGCAGGGGAGGACTCCCGCTGCCACCAAAAACCAGCCAAAGATCACAACGCCGAACAGCCCCAGCGCTCCGGCCATCACCGGTTTGCTCCCCGCGTCGTCCACCAGTCGCCCCACAAAAGGCAGGCTCACCAGCGCCCCCAAGAAGGAAACCCCCGACAAATAAAGGACCACCGAAACCTCGAATTTCGGAAACTCCCTCAAATACTCGACCGTGAAGACCCCCAGACTCCCAATCACCGCCATGAAAATCAGGTTGAAAATGAGCAGCTCACGGAACGGCGGATACGAAACGATCTCCTTCCATGGCACCGAGTGCGAGGACTTCAGGGTCACCTCGCTGGCCTCCACCTCCGGGATCTTCCGGATGCAGGCCAGGCTCACCGTCGCCCCGATCGCACTCACCAAAAAGACGATCGCATACTCCCAAGGCTCCACCCTCCCGGTCATCACCACCGCAGAAACCAAGAGGGCCAGAAGGGAGCCCATGTGCATGAAAAGCTGGTCAACCGACAGAAACCTCCCCCTCGTCTTCTCCGGAATCAGCCCGGCGATCCACGGCATCCAAGCCGCAGACGATATCCCCCGCAGCAGGTTGAACCCAAACAACGACGCCAGGATCACCGCCAGCTTCGACATGTCGTCCAAAAACATCATCAATGGCACCGCCGTCACCAGAAAGATAAAGATCGTCCGCAGGCTCCAACCCGTCAGAACGAATTGCTTGTAACCATACCGCCCCAGAAACTGGGCCGCCGGAAGCTGAAAAATCGTCATCAGCGGCGTGAACGAGGCGATGATCCCCAGAACGGTGGACGACGCGCCAATGCTCTTTGCGTAGATGATAATCGGCGCGCCCAGAATAATCTGGAAAGACACCGCATTAAAGAGGCTGAACCAGTGCGCGTTAAACGAGCCGCGAGGATAGGCCCCGCTCATCGGGAAACCCTTTTTATTGGGCAATGATTGGCACCGTCTCGAGAATCGAGACAGTGGCCGGACGGAATACCGGCCCGTCGGTGCGCGGGGGCTGAATCAGGCTGATGGCAATAAACTCCGGGTTGATCGGAGCAATCAGGCTGTAGCCACCTGTCCCGTTTGGCATCATCGGTGTTCCCCACCGGCTGCGGCAAACGACCTCTTTGGCCAACACCTGCTCCCCGCGAAGTGTGTGGTTGATCATCTGCGGTTCCTGAGGGGTGGACAAGGCACCTATGAAAGCGCCGCCGGCAATGAGAAGCCAATTCATAATGCCTATCTATTAGAGATTTTCCCGTAGATGAAAAGCAGATTTTTCCGCCACCTGAGGGGGGTGTGATGAAAAGCGGGTGAGGTAGTCTGATAAAACAATCGACTTAAAGATCTGACTTTTCGCTCTGCTCCCACTGATACATTGCGACGTTTCGGCGGAGTTTGAGGGCCGCGACGGAGATGGCGAAAATCGGATCAACGACCGGCTCCGGAGCCGTCGCTCATGCGGGCGGTTCCAGACAGAACCTCTTCCTTCCCGCAGCAGAAATCGGTGGGGTAGCCTACGCGAAGACGTCCCGGCCGTCCTCGCGGTCGAGGAGACGGCGGATCCGGAGGATGTGCGCCGGTCGGGACTGAGGGTGGAGCGACACGAAGTTCCTTGGTCCGCGCCAGGAGAACCGCTCGCCAGTCAGGAGGTCCTCGGCGACATAGGGCTCGTTTTCGCCGATTCCGAAATCCGCGAGCGGGACATGAACGAACGCGGTCTGGGGCTGCCAGGGATCGACCGTGACGATGACCAGCACGATGTTGTCAAGCGACGCGGTGGCCTTGCTGAAGCAGAGGATGTTGTCGTTTTCGGCGGTCTGGACGCGGAGGTTGTCGTATTGGTGCAGGGCGCGGTTCTGGCGTCGAATCGTGTTCAACTTCGTGAGGAAGTCCTTGATGTTCCCGGGCGCGTTCCAGTCGCGGCCCTTGAACTGGTATTTTTCCGAGTCGAGGTATTCCTCTTTTCCGGGGACCGGCGTATTTTCGCAGAGCTCGAATCCGCTGTAGATCCCGTAAACCGGGCAGGCCATCGCGGCGAGGACCGCGCGGATCAGGAACGCTGGACGCCCGCCATTCTGGAGGAACTCCGGAAGGATGTCCGGCGTGTTGGTAAAAAAGTTGGCGCGGAAAAATTCCTTGAGGTCCGACTGGGTGAGCTCGGTGAAATATTCGGCGAGTTCGTATTTGGAATTTCTCCAGGTGAAATACGTGTAGCTCTGGTTGAAGCCGGCCTTGGCGAGCTCCTGCATCATCTTGGGCCGGGTGAAGGCTTCGCTCAGGAAGACGGTGTCAGGGAATTGCTCCTTCACCTCGGCGATCACCCATTCCCAAAACGACACGGGCTTCGTGTGGGGGTTGTCCACACGGAAGATCCTGACGCCGCGCTCGCACCAGAACAGGATCACGCTCCGCAGCTCATCCCAGAGCTCGCGCCAGTTCTCGTTGTGGAAGTTCAGCGGATAGACGTCCTCATATTTTTTCGGCGGATTTTCGGCGTATTTGATCGTGCCGTCCGGCCGCTTGAAGAACCACTCGGGGTGGTCTTTGACGTAGGGATGGTCGGGGGAGCAGTTGATGGCGAAGTCGAGGGCGATTTCCATGCCTCGGGAGCGGACCTCGCCGACGAGCCACTCGAAATCCTTCAGCGTGCCCAGCTCGGGGGCCACATCCTTGTGGCCGCCGCCATTCACGCCCTGCTTGCGGTTGCCGATCGCGTAGGGGACGCCGGGCTCGCCGGGCTGGCAGTCCAGCGAGTTGTTCCTCCCCTTGCGCTTCGTGGTGCCGATGGGGTGGATGGGGGGGAAATAGATCACGTCGAACCCCATCGCTTTGGCGTCATCGATCCGGCCGAGGCTGTCACGGAATGTCGACCCGGAATCCGGTTTTCCCTCGGCCGAGCGGGGGAAAAATTCATACCATGCGGCGAAGGTCGCGCGCTCGCGATCGACCCAGACCGGGTGCAGGGGTTCGGCGGTCGTCGCAATCGATCGGTCGGCGTAAACCGTCATCAGCGCGCAGAGCTCGGGGTCGTGGGCGATGGCGTGTGCTTTTTCCGCGTCGGCGGCCCGCAAGGCGGTTGCGAACGCCTTGAGGAGCTCGGCGTCCGCTTTCCCCGCCCGCTTTGCGGCGACGGCCACAAACCCCGCCCCCTCCAGGATCTCGCTCTGGAGCTCCCGCAGGCCGGCTTCAAACTTTTTCTCAAGTTCGTGCTGCCAGGAGAAATAGACATCCCCCCAAGCCTCGATCGTGAACTCCCAGGGCCCGGCCTCGGTGACGCAAAGCGTGCCGGCCCACCGGTCATTCACCAGCGGCCGCATCGGCGTCTCGCGCCAGGAATCGTCCCCGGTCCGCCGCCATCTCAGCAGAGCCGTAACCTCGTCATGGCCCTCTTTAAAGATATCCGCCTCGACGGTGATTTCTTCGCCGACGGCGCGTTTGATCGCGTAGCGGGCATTGTCGAGAGACGGGGTGATCCGCCGGATGATGGCGGTTTCGGGCTGTTTGTTCATGGCAGTGAGTCGAGTATGCGGACAAGGTCGTCCAGTCCGTCAAGCCGGGAAGCCACTTCGCGGAGCGATGCGCGGGCGGCCGGGATGTGCGCGAGGAAGTCGTGGCGCTTTTTATTCACACCGAGAAACCCATACGCGCCCAGCGCCTGCATGAGCCGCTGGAGCGCGCACAAGTCAAAAACTTCCCGGAAATCCTCCGCGGCCCGGGCTCCCTCGCAGCGGGTCAGGTTCTCATAAAATTCGAGCAATTCCGCCCGTTCCGTCTCCTCCAGCGAAACGTAGGGATCGTAGAGCAGGGAGGCGACGTCGTAGGCCCCCAGGCCCGGGCGCATCCCTTGAAAATCAATGAGCCATGCCGAGCCATCCCGGATCAGGATATTCTGGGACTGGAAGTCGCGAT
>JBGSJQ010000101.1:0-3310 GCA_041741775.1 Terrimicrobiaceae bacterium
CTCCCACCGCCCAGTTCGCATCCGCCTGCGTCCCGCGGGATTTGTTGATCGCGGAGAGCTTGTGATCAAAAAGGTCCGGCTGCTCCATCTCCAGCGCGAGCAGTAAAATCCTGTTGGAGATCTCCACCTCCCCAGGCCTCAACCGCAGGGCATCCGAGTAGTCCGCAAACGCCCCGCGCAAATCCCCCGTCGCCCGGCGGGCGTCCCCCCTCGCCGCAAAATGCCGGAACTCCACAACATTCAAACGACAGGCATGGTCCAACGCATGCAGCGCCTCCCCCGGCTTTCCGACAACCAGAAGACATCGCCCCAGCCCGCCCCACGCCCGGTCATTCTCCGGATTGCTCGAGGCCAATTTCTTGAACATCCCCAAAGCCGACTCCACCTTCCCAGCGTCCTGCCCGGCAACTTTTTCTTCCAGCTCCGCCACTTCCAAGCCACGAATCAAGTCCTTCGACTCCAACGGAAGCTCGGCCGGTTCCTCCACCGCCGCAATTCCATCAGCCGAACCACCTCTCGACGGCGAGACCTCCTCCCTCATCACCACGTAAATCAACCCCAGCGTCGCCGCCAAAACCGGAGGAAGGACAAGGAATAAAAACTTTCTCTCCCCACCATGCACCTTGCAGGTAAAAAAATTTGTGAACCCGATCATCACACTTGCCATAACAACAAACCTATTTCATGAAATCCGCCTACGCAACGTCGTTTATGCAACATCGTCCGGTTTCTTGCTCTAAATCAACCTTCCCGGCTTTCCGCAGCCGTGCGGGCAAAGTCCGACAGGCTGCCGGGGCAGATGCGTGGAGAATGCGAGGCAAGCCGCGCGAAAGTCTTTCGAATCGACGGCATTCAGGGTAAAGCAGAAAGGCAACGTGGCGAAGACGAAAAAAAAATCCATCCGAGGCGGTCGGAAGTCCCCTGCCCGCAGCAAGCGGTCGCACCGGCTGTTTTGGAGCCTGATCAAGATCGGGGTGATGACGGCGCTGATCTGGATCGTGGTGGCCCTCGGGTATTATGCATGGGCGCTGACATTCGACATCCGGCAGATCCACGACATGGATGAGAGGTCGGTGGTCTATGATTACAAAGGGGGGTTCTACAGCCGCCTGGCTGGAGAGAACCGCGTGGTGGTTCCGTTCGACAAAGTTTCGAATCATTTTGTCAACGCGCTGATCAGCCGTGAGGACACCCGGTTTTACCAGCACCACGGAGTGGACCCGATCGGGGTGGCCCGCGCGGTCGTTCGCAACCTTTTCCTTGGTGGCTTCCGGGAGGGGGCCAGCACGATCACCCAGCAACTGGCACGCAACAGCTTTCCTCTGGGCGGAAAAAACCTCCACCGCAAGCTGATCGAGGCGGCGATGGCATTCCGGATCGAGACCGAGCTGACGAAGGAGGAGATCCTGGAAGCCTACATGAACCGGATCTATTTCGGGTCGGGCACCTATGGGATCGAGGCCGCCAGCCAGACCTACTTTGGAAAGCCGGCCTCGCGCCTCACGCTCGCCGAGGCCGCCACCCTGGCCGGGCTGATCCGCAGCCCGAACCGCTTCTCTCCGCTCAACAACCCAAAAGGCTCTCTGCGCGAGCGCAACACCGTGCTCAAGCGTATGCACGACATCGGTCTCATCACCCTGGCCCAACAAAATGAATCCTCCGCCGAACCGCTCGTCACGGCTTCAAAATCCCGGACCTCAGCGGAGGACAACTGGGCGATGAATGCCATCCTCCGCGACCTGGAGCTGGTTCTTGAGCCGGGGCAGATGGACGGCGGCGGACTTCGAATTTACACCACCATCGACGGGGAGCTCCAGCGCACGGCCGAGGAGTCGGTTCAAAAGCGCCTCGCCAAAGTCGAGGCCCAGCCGGGGTATCCACACAAACCGGCTTCCGCGTATTCCTCCCAGGTGCTGGACGCCGAAAAATCCGCGCCTTACCTCCAAGCCGCCGCCCTCGCGATGGACAACGCCACAGGCGGGATCCGTGCGATTGTCGGCGGACGCGATTACGATCACAGCAAGTTTCACCGGGCGCTCTTCGGCCGCCGCCAAATCGGATCCACCGTCAAACCCTTCGTCTATGCCGTCGCCTTTGAGCAGGGGTTGAAAGCGAACGAGAAAATCAGCGACGACCGTCTGGGACCAGGGGATATCCCGTCGGCCTACGGCTCCTACAGCCCTTCGAACTCGGATGGAACCTATCGCGGACTTCAGCCAGCCGGGGAAGGATTGGTTCAGTCGAGGAACACCATGACCGTGCGCGTCGGACTGCGCGCCGGACTCTCCCGGGTGGCCGATGCGGTGATCAACGCCGGGCTTTCCAAAGATCCCCCTCGCTATCCGGCGCTGTGCCTCGGGGCGTTCGAAACGAATCTGAAGGACCTCACCTCCGCCTACACGGTCTTCGCCACCGGCGGCGTCCGACTCCAGGCCTATCTCATCGAGAAAGTCACCGACTCGTCGGGGCACCTCCTTTACAAGGCCACCCGCGGACGCGTCCCGCTGTTCTCGCAAGCAGCGGCGAAGGAGACAACGGAGCTCCTCGAAGAAGTTTTGGAACGCGGCACCGGGGCGAATGCCAGCGCCCTTGGCCTCAGAGGGCGCGCTGCGGGAAAAACCGGGACGACAAACAATTTCGTCGATGCCTGGTTTGTCGGCTTTGATTCCCGGCTCACCTGCGGGGTCTGGGTTGGGTTCGACCAGCCCCGCACGATCATCAGCGGAGGCTACGGAGGAACCCTCGCCCTGCCCGTCTGGGTGGACATCATGCACGCCGCAAAAAAGTGACACTCCCCGGGCTACCGAACGATGAGCACCATGAAGACCACCCCGGCCACCGCGACAAACGACCCGAGAATCGACAGCGCTTTCGGCCGCTCCCCCTCGGCCAGCATCGTGAGGGGGATCATGGCGATTGGCGTCGTGGCAATGACCGCCGTGGAGACCGCAGCAGGCAGGTCGATCAGGGACCATTGAAAAGCCGAGACCCCCAGGACCGGCCCGCAGAGCGTCGTCATCACCAGCCAGAGCCGCGCCTTCCATGGCGTGGTGACAGCGGTCGGACGCGAATGGTTGCGCGAAAAAATTGAGAGGATCAAAAGAACCACCAGGACGGTGAGAAATCCGCCGAAGACCCTCTGGGCAGCCGCGCTGAATCCATTCAGGGCAAATTCCTGCTGCGCCGCCACTTCAAAGGCCTTTCGGCTGATCACCGCACCGAGCCCCTGTCCGCAGCCGGCCGCCAGCCCGCAGGCGATCCCGACCAGCCGCGATCCATGCCCCGTGCCAGGAGGCCGCGCAAGCAGGGC
>JBGSJQ010000102.1:0-12438 GCA_041741775.1 Terrimicrobiaceae bacterium
GGCTGAAAATCGCGGCTCTGCCGCAAGAAACCGAGGAGAACACCTTGCCAAAAACGCCGAAAATGAACTAAAAAAAACCGTGTCCAAGGTGGTGCACTTTGAAGTGACCCGAGGTGGTGCATTTTGAAGTGACCGCTGACACTCCACAACAAACGCCTGCGCCACGCGCTGGAAGGACGTCCTCCGTGGCGTCCGTAAATTTCTCTTCCAAACAGGGAATCCTCGCGGCAGAAAAAGCCGGCCATCTATGCAACGTTGCGTATATCGCATACAGTTTTTCCCTATTTCCGATTGCGGGTTCGCTTTTGTTGTTAAAATTCCCGGGCGGCGCGAAAGTGACGTCGTTATGAAAACACCAACTCGCAAACTATCGGTTCAATCAGCTTTCAGCTTGGTTGAATTACTCGTTGTGATTGCAGTCATCGCGGTCATCGCGGCAATTGCCATCCCCAACATCGCAAACATCACCGGATCCGCGTCTGAAGCCACAAAACTGCGCAACGCGCAGCAGCTCGTTTCGACATACAACAACTATGCTGAAGCCTACTATGCGGCCAGTAATGTCTATCCCAATGCCACGCCGACGGTAGCACTTGCCCTTACCGCAATCGGTGGGTCAAATAGTGCGGCGGTCGTCAACACTCGCCTTGGAGTGACAAATACGTTCTCACTCCCTGGCCTGACCGCTGCAAACGTCGCGACAAATAAGATATCGTCTGTGGGTTCCCAGCTGTCGTATAACCCTGACCTATAAGTCAGATCCAAAGACAGTATAACGTAAGCTATCAAGCTATGAAACAGGCTTCGTGCATCTCACGCGAAGCCTGTTTTTCTTTACGACACTACGGCTGGGCTCCCGATCTCTGCCAAAGCCCTATGACGAAGTCGGCATTCAGTCTTGTCGAACTGCTGGTTGTGATCGCGGTGATTGCCGTGGTTGCGGCCATCTCGATCCCCAACATACAGAATATTTCACAATCAGCGAAGAATGCATCCAAGCTCCACAATGCCCAGAATGTTGTTTCCATCTACAACTCGTATGTTGCCTCCCACCAATCTGCATCCAGTTCGCAGACCTATCCGTTTTCGACAAAAGAAGACGCCATCGTTGCGCTGATCGCCTCAAACGGACTGTCGGTCACGAACACCCGTCTCCGCGTGACCAATACTTTTCGCGTTCCGGTCCTCAGCACCAACGATATCGCCATGGACCAGATCACGATGGACAACGGCCAACTCCTGATGACCAACCAACCCTAAGGCGCTGTAACAAAGCAAGCCCTTATCGGGCCCGGCGGATCACACAGAGCAGAACTCCATTGCTGCGGATTTCGCGGACAACCGGGGACATGGGAAAAATGGGTGCCCCCCGACAGCCATGGGGCAAGGCTGTGGTTCGTCGCTAGGCCTGCAAAGCGCCTTCCATGCCGGGCCAAGTTCTTGCATGCCAGATTTTCATATTTTAAACTGGCCACATCGAAGCAGCCAATGATCCACTAAACTTCTGTGTCGTGAGTGGCCGACAACAAAAACTACAGCAACAAGCGCCATGAACAACCGTTCCGCCTTTTCCTGGATCGAAGTCCTGGTCGTCATTGCCATCCTATGGGTCATTGCCGTCATAGCCATCCCGAACCTTCCGGTTTTGATTGAGGGGCACCAGATCGCAAAAAGCCAGAAAGCGGCCATATCGCTGGCGAGCTTGGCGCAGGCGGTGCGGAGCAGCGGGTATCCGGGGTGGGGCAACCGCTCGGACGCCATTCGTTCCCTCATCAACGGGGTCGAGGTCACGAATCCGGCCGAGCCCACCATTGCCATACGGTTCCAAGCCCGCTTCCTCACCGCCGAGGAACGTGCGGCCGCGGCGGAGTATTTGATGGGCGACGGCACGAACCTCATCTATGTCCCCGGCGGAGGGCAGGGGACGAATCTCTGAAGCGGGCTGCGGGGCTGCTGGCCGATCGGATAGGTCCCTACTGCACTCAAGTCAGCGCGGAAACACAGGTTCAAGCCGACTCTGCAGTTCCACCGGCACGGTGATATTCGTTCATTCGCTGGATTCGCGGGCAAGATCACTTTTCGGTGATCAAGCATCTTTTGCCGGGAGGGCCTTCCCGGTTTTTGCACTCCGGGCGGCGAGGTCGAGGATATGGATCGGGCGTCTGGACCACTCGGCGGTGATGGTGAGCGGGGCTTTTCCGGTGAGGAAAGCGGCGACATTTTCGTAGTAACGGAATCCTTCGTCCGGCGGATTTTTGAAGCGGGTGGTCACGGTGCGGCCCTTGAGGTGCTGATAGGTTGTCGTATGATCCCCGTCGAACACGAGCGTTCCCTTGGTTCCGGTGACTTCCAGCCAGCCTTCCTTCGGTTTGGAATCGAGGTGGGTGACAGTGAGGGTGAGCCATTGGGAACCTTTGAAGCGGACGACAAGGAATCCTTCGTCCTCGTTCGTGTCGTCCTTCCATTTGGTCCTGGGTGCCCAGAACCCCTCGTGGGCGAAGCCGCTGACCTCGCTGACTGGCGCGTCGATGAGCTGGAGGGAATACTCGAGAAGGTGGACTCCCCAGTCGTAGAGCACACCGCCGGAGATTGAGCGGCTGGTGCGCCACCAATCTCCGGGCTGGGAATACCCTCCCATATGGCACTCGATGCGGAAGACATCGCCGATCACGCGGCGATTCTTCACTAGATCGACTGCCTGGCAGATCCGTCCGTCCCAGTGCCGGTTGTGGTAAGTCGAGAGCATGACATCCGAGGATTTCGCGGCCTGGATCATGGCATCAACCTCGGCGGTCGTGATGGCGAGGGGTTTTTCGCAGACGACATGGCGGCCGGCCCTGAGGCACTGGATGGCGAGTTTGGCGTGCGTGTTGTGGGGGGTGATGATCACGATCACATCCACCGCCGAGCCTTTGAGCATGGCGGAGACGGAGGGATAGGTCTCAATGCCCGGGAAATCGGTTTTGGCGACGGCGAGGCGGGAGGTATCGACCTCGGCCACGGCGACCGGTGACATCCCGGCGGCCTGCATTTCCTTGAGGTGCTGTCGGCCCATGTTGAAGGCTCCGCCGTATCCGATGACGCCGACCTTGATGTCGGCAGGATTCTTGTAGGTTTTCATGAGTATTTTAAAGATCGCCGGCTGCCCAGCGCAGGCCCCGGACCGTGAGTTGGAGGACTTCGGGATGTTTTTGAAATTCGACCGGATCGTGTCCGAGTGCAGAGTAGAAGACACGGCCAAGGCCCCACATGCGGATCCACGCCACCGGCATTGTGCAGGAGCGCCCCTCAAACAAATACTCGGTCTCCGCCAGCACATGCACAGCCGGGTCGATCATCATGTAGTATTGCTCGGACTGATAGGCAAAAGTCCCCGGCAGGCCCACTGTGATCGGGCTTGCGAAGTCGGTGATCCGCACCGTGTAGTCACCGACGTGCGGGTGGGCGACAAAGTGCCCGCCGACCATCCATTCGTAATCGATGTTGCCCCGGAACGCGTCGCCCATCCCGCCATGGATCCCGGCCAGCGCCACCCCGCTTTTCACGGCACTCTGGAGCCCGTCTCCCTGCTCCTTGGTCAACGCTCCCATCGTCCAGCACGGGAAGATCAGGTCGTAGGATTTCAGCCTGTCGCCATCGGCCAGAACATCAAGAGAGGATTCGATGTCTGTCTCGAAAGACAGGTTTTTCAGCTCGTCCGAAAACAACTGGACAATTTTTTCAGGCTGGTGGCCGTCCCATCCCCCGGAAATGAAGAGCGCTTTTTTCATGTGATGTCTGCTTGGAATTTAGATAATGGCCGGAGTTTGCAAAATTGAGAATGAACGCATCATCCAAAAAACTGGATTTTTTGACCAAGCACTGGGGGCCGTTCCGCCGTCAGTTTCCCTCCCTCTTCCCGCTCATTACCTCGGATTATATCCCTGTAAAGACAATCGACGTGCGGACGAAGTTTTCGACATGCAATTTTTCGATGATCCTCGGCGGGGAGGGCTGGTTCGAGCGGGAAGGAAAATCCTGGCCAGTCAAGTCCCCGTGCGTAATTACGCAGTGGCCGGGGGAGTCGGTGGCCTACGGCGCGACATCCGGAGGGTGGACGGAGTGGTATCTGGTCTATGAGCGTTCCCAGTTCAAACGATTCCTCGAACGCGGGCTCATCGACCCCAACCGCCCGGTCTGGCCGATTGCCGATCCGGCTGTTCTGCGTCTGCACCTTGCCGAGTTTTCCGTTCTCGCCCGCTCAGCGGACCCGGCGCGCGTGGTGGACCGCGTGGACCGCATTGCCGAGCGGGCGATCCTGGATTCCTGGATTTGCCCTGGGGTGCGTCCGGATGAAGACGCCGAAATCCGAGCTGCTGCTGCAAGGCTGCGAGTCAGCCCTTCCTTGAAGTGGGATTTTGCAAAGTTGGCTGCGGAGCACGGATTCTCAACGACCACGTTCCGCCGCCGCTGGGTCGATACCATCGGTATCGCACCCGGGCAATACCTGCTCCAGCTTCGAATGGCGGAAGCCTGTCGTCTTCTGGTCGAGACCCCGCAGCAGATTCAGGCCGTTGCGGCTGCGAGCGGCTTCGACGACGCATTCTACTTCAGCCGACGGTTCCGTATGGAGGTTGGCCACTCGCCCGGTGCCTATCGAAAAATCTACACCCTCCAGCGCTGAGGGGGGGCTCCCACCCTGGGGCGGGGAGATGACAATACAGAAGACGCGCGTGAGACGCTGCTCAAAAGTAGAATTCAATCCCTTGGGACTGGAAGGCGGCCTTCTGGTCTCCCAGATATTTGTCGCCGAGCTTTTCAAAGCCTCCCGAGGCACGAAAGGTTTTTAGGAAGCCGTTGATCTGGTTTTTGAGTTCGGTGTTGTCGAGGCGAAGGCCGACGGCCCAGTTTTCTTTTTGCACGGGTGCGAGCAGGGCGCGGGTCGTTCCGGGCTGTTCCTGTGCATTTTTCCAAACGCTCATCTGGTCGTAAAGAAACGCGTCCGCCTTGCCTTGGAGAACCTCCAGCACGGCGGAAGATTCTTTTTCAAGAGCGATAACCTTTGCGTTCTTGATATTCGCCCGGGCCCAGACCTCGCCGGTCGTGCCTTGGCGGACGGCGAGGACGCGGCCCGGTTGGTCGAGGTCGGTGATCGACTGGATCGGCGAGTTCTTCGCAACAAGGAGAGCCAGACCGATGCTGAGATAAGGATCGGAGAAGGCGATCGATGTCCGGCGCTCCGGGGTGTCGGTCATGGATGAGATGATGCAGTCGATCTTGCCGGTTTTTAGCGAGGGGATGAGACCCGTGAAAGGGATGTTTTCAATACGCAGCTTTTTGCCGAGCGATTCGCTCATGGCCCTCGCCAGGTCGACACTGACGCCGGTCGGCTGCCCCGAGGCGTCGATGGTTTCGAACGGAGGGTAGGAAAGCTCCATGCCCACAACGAGTTCGTCCGGCGCCGAACGTTGCCTGCACCCGGAAAGAACCAGAAGAAGGCCAAAAAAGAGAAGAAGAACGAATTTCATAAATGCCGTTCCACCATGCACGGAATCTGAAAATCGCTGAAGCGAAATTTCTGTGGGCAAGGTCGTTGTTGGAGTTCATGGCGAGCGCTTTTTGGCTACGCCATGCCATAGGGTGAACACCCTATGGCGTGGCGGAGTTCATGGAGTATTCTGAATGAACCATCATGAGACTGAACTTCCTGTTTTGCACAATCAGCGCCGCATTGCTCTGCTCCTGCGTGCAAGCAAGCGAAACGCAGAGCCCGCACGAACTCCTCTACCGCCCAGAGGAAAAATTCACGGAATTCAAAGGAGTGGGGGTCCGCAACCTTCAGAACGAAAAGCTTGGGACGGTCAAAGACATCACGGTGGACTTGCAGAATGCGCGTCTGGTGGATGTGATTGTGGCTTCACGCGGCGGATTTCTGGGATTCGGCTCGAAGCTGATGGCCGTGGCTCCACGGGCGCTGAAACTCGACGCCGCCAACCATGTCCTGCGTCTGGACATGAGTAAGTCGGCGTTCGCCGGCGCACCGCGCTTCAATTCTTTCGACATGGTCGCCGAAGCAAAGGAGGATCGCATTGCCGAGGTGGACCGCTACTACGGCTTCAAACCGTGGTTCTTTGACGAAGACCAGGCGGGTGGAAAGAATGAGGAAATCCTTCATCTGGGACCTGTTGAGAGGACCACCCGCATCATCGGCCTTCCGGTCGTCAATACGAGGGGCGACTTCCTTGGTCGGGTTGGCACCGTGACGATGGATCTACCCAAAGGGCAAATCGTCCATATCATCCTCGTGACCGAAGCGGTGGAAAGCCCGCGTAGCGTTGTCCAGGCCAGGGCCCTGCGGTTTAATGAAAAGCGATCGGCCCTCGTCCTCGATGATTCCCTCGCTGATCTCGCGGGAAAACCTCATTTTAAGTGGCGTCACATCAATCAATCGAGTTTTCAGCAGGAGATGTATGTCAACAGGGACGTGAAGGCTGACAGCGGACTCCATTCCCGGCAGAACGCCAGGGAAGGCATTGTCGAGGCGGCGACCACGATGAAGCAGGGGCAGAGTTTCAGGGACGAGCAGCAGACCAACCGCATTCTTCAGGAGATTCAGGCCGATTCTAGCCTCTCCAGAAATGCAAAGAACGTGGAAGTGGTGACTCTCAATGGTCAGACCACCCTGAGGGGACATGTGAATACAGCCGAGGGGAAACGGAAGATTGGGGAGATTGCTGCCAAGGCCGGTCGGCCGGAAAATGTGAGCAATCAGCTCGTTGTCAGGCCGAACTATGCGGCTCCTTAGCCTGAAAATATGTTCTGCCAGTGCGAGGAATCGTTCTGTCGATTGTTACGAGCCGTGATCGCGAGCGAGGAAGGTATCGGCGATTTGGCGAACATCCTGTAGGGATTCGACGTGCTGGAGTTTTTCGCGGAGGCGGGGGCCGCCGGGCATGCCGCGCGAGTAGGCCATGAGGCGGGCGCGCATGGCTTTGAGGGCGAGCTGTTCCTTGCCCTGCCACCAATCGATTTCGCGGGCGCAGTGATCGAGGATGAAGTCCCACTGTTGCCTTGGGGAGGGGGGAGGCGGGGGCGGCTTGCCGTTGAGGACCTGTCGGATTTCTGAAAAGATCCAAGGATGGTTCATGGCGGCGCGACCGATCATGAGCCCCGCGACGCCGGACTGACGAAGTCTTTCGGTTGCCTGGGCTGCGTTCGTGATATCGCCGTTTCCGATGACGGGGACGGAGACGGCATTGGCCACGGCGGCAATCGTCAGCCAGTCGGCCTCGCCCGAGTAGCCCTGCTCTTTCGTGCGGCCGTGGACGGCGATGCGTTGGATGCCGGAAGCTTCGAGCACGCGGGAGGTTTCGATGGCATTGATGGAGCGGGCGTCCCAGCCGATGCGGATTTTGGCTGTGACCGGAACCGGGTCAGCGGCACGGACGACGGACTCGGCGACGCGAGCGAGGAGGGGGCAATCCCGCAGGAGCGAGGAGCCGCCATTCTTGCAGACGACCTTGTTGACCGGGCAACCAAAATTGAGATCGATGAAATCCGGGGCAACCCAGTCGATAACCGCGCGGGCGGCCTCAGCGAGCCTGTCCGGATCCGCGCCAAAGAGCTGGACGCCGAGCGGGCGTTCGTCCGGGTGGAACTCGAGGTAGCGGCGGGTGCGTTCGTTGCGGTGAAGGATCCCTTCTGCCGAGACGAATTCCGTGGTGAGGACATCAGCGCCGAAGCCTTTGCAGAGGCGGCGGAAGACGGTGTTCGTGACCCCCGCCATGGGAGCGAGGAAGAGTTGCGCGCTCACACGCCAGTGGAGTCGGGGATCAGCAGGGCGCTGACCTCGCGCTGGACGTCCGGGATTTGCTCGAGGCTGAGGTGCGGATTGGTGAGGACAATCGTCTCGCCCGTGGCGAGGTGCTCATAGACGAGCATGTCGTCATCCGTGCTTTCGACCGGGCGGAGGAGGCGTTTGCGCTCGAGCATGAGGGCGAGGATGTAGCGGACATTCTGGTAGGCCGGATCATTTTCGGCGACAAGGCGGCGGAGGAGGCCCTCGGCGTCATCGCGCGGAAGGGGCTCTGGCGGAGGCGGCGCAGGGGGTTCGTATTTCGAGCGCCAGAAGGAGAACGGCTGGATGTTCTCGTTGCGGCTGTCCCATGCTTCCTGGCAGAGGTCCTCGCGGCGGAAGCCGTCACCCTCGCGGACGAGGAGGGTGAAAAATATTTCCCCCGGCTCGAACTCGCGTCCGGTCCGGGCGCACGTGTGGGCGCGCGATTTGATTTCCCAGTCTGCTTGCATGCGGGTTGGCGTCAGGCTTAGGTGGAATCAGCTTTCTGCGGAGTCGGATTCGGTGTTTTCCTCCTCATCCGGGTCGCTGACGACGGGGGCGATGCCCTGGAGGTTTTCGCCATCGCGGAGGTCGATGAGTTTGACGCCCTGAGCATTGCGGCCGGTTTCGCGGATCTCCTTGACGCGGGTGCGGACCATTTTTCCCTTGTTGGTGATGAGCATGAGTTCATCCGCGTCGCGGACGGTGAGGGCGCCGGCCACGCCGCCGGTGCGTTCGTTCGTCTTCATGGTGATGACGCCTTTTCCGCCGCGGGCCTGGATCCGGTAGTCTTCGAACGTGGTGCGTTTGCCGAGGCCATTTTCGCCCGCGACGAGGAGCATGGCATCCTTGTTGACGAGAGCGGCCCCGACGATGTAGTCGCCCTTTGCGGGCCGTATGCCCCAGACGCCGACGGTATTGCGGCCTTGGTCGCGGAGTTCCTCCTCATTGAAACGGATGCTCATGCCCTCGTGGGTGATGAGGACGATCTCGTCCAGGCCGGAGGTGAGCTTGCAATCGATGAGGCGGTCTCCCTCCTCGATCTGGATGGCGATGATCCCGCCCTTCCGGATATTTTTGAAATCGCGAAGGTTGGATTTTTTGACGATCCCGCTGCGGGTGGCGAAGACGACGTGCATGGAGTCGGTCCAGGTATCGAGGTCGTCCTTTTGGCCCTGGATCCGGATGGTGGCGGCAATTTTTTCATCACTGCGGAGCTCGAGGAAATTGGCGATCGAGCGTCCCTTGCTCGAGCGCGAGCCCTCGGGGATTTCGAACACGCGCTCCACGTAGCAGCGGCCGCTTTCGGTGAAGAACATCAGGTAGTCGTGCGTGGTGGCGGTGAAGAGGTATTCAACGAAGTCGCTGTCCTCCACATTTTCCGCCTCGCGGGCGGTCATGCCGATGACGCCCTTGCCGCCGCGTTTCTGGGCGCGGAAGGCACTGATCAGGGTGCGCTTGATGAACCCGTTGTGGGTGAGGGTGACGATGACACCGTCGTTGGCGATGAGGTCCTCGATGGCGATGTCGCCCTCCGCCGGAACGATCTGGGTGCGGCGGGGGTTGCCGAACTTGTCCTGCAGCGCACGGAGTTCCTCCTTGATGATCGTGAGCACGCGCTTCTCGCGGGCCAGGATGTCGAGGAGGTCTTTGATTGTGGCGATGAGCGCATCGTATTCGTTTTTGATGCTGTCGCGTTCGAGGCCGGTGAGCTGATAAAGCCGGAGGTCAACGATGTGGCCGACCTGCTTCTCGGTGAACTTGTAGTGGCCGTCCACGATCCGGGCTTCGCTCCGGATGAGGATGCCGAGCTGCTCGACCGTCTTCTGGGGCCAGGAGAGCTTGAGGAGTTGGCTCTTGGCGTCATCGCGGTCGCTCGAGTCCTTGATGATCTTGATGAAGTCGTCGATGTTCGCGAGTGCGATCAGGTAGCCTTCGAGTTTTTCCGCCTCGACCTCGGCAGCGTTGAGGAGGAAGCGGGTGCGGCGGAGGATGACTTCGCGCCGGTGTTCGATGTAGCAATTGATCGCCTCCTTGAGCGAGAGCAGCTTTGGTTTGCCACGGTCGATCGCCAGCATGTTGACGCTGAACGAGGACTCGAGGGCGGTGTGCTTGAAGAGGTTGTTGATGAGGACCTTTGGATTGCCGTCGCGCTTGAGCTCGATGACAACGCGCGTGTCCTCGGCACTTTCGTCGCGGACATCGCTGATCCCGGTGAGCACTTTTTCATTCACGAGCGCTGCGATCCGTTTCACGAGCTCCGCGCGGTTCACGTTGAATGGGATTTCGGTGACGATGATGCTTTCTCGTCCGCCCTTGCCCTCCTCCACAGCCACGCGGCCGCGGACGCGGACCTGCCCGCGTCCGGTCTCAAAATACTGGCGGATGCCGGCGTTGCCTTGGATGAGGCACCCGGTCGGGAAGTCCGGTCCCTGGATGTGGGCCATGAGTCCGTCAACCGTGATGCTTGGATCGTCGATCTGCGCGCAGATTCCGTTAATGCATTCACTCAGGTTGTGAGGCGCGATGTTCGTCGCCATACCCACGGCGATGCCGGTGCCGCCGTTGACGAGGAGGTTCGGGAAGGCAGCCGGGAAAACTGTTGGCTCGGACTCCGTCTCGTCGTAGTTCGGCACGAAATCGACAGTGCCCTTGTCCATGTCCGTCATCAGCACGGCGCCCAGGTGGTCGAGGCGGGCCTCGGTATATCGCATCGACGCCGGCGGGTCACCTTCGACGGATCCGAAGTTTCCCTGTCCGTTGATGAGCATTTCGCGCATGGCCCATGGCTGGGCCATGTGGACGAGGGTGGGGTAGATCGCCTGGTCGCCGTGGGGATGGTATTTACCCATCGTCTCGCCCACGATTCTCGCGCACTTGAGGTGCTTGCGGTTCGGCTGAACCCCGAGTTCGTTCATGGCGAAGAGGATCCGTCGCTGGGACGGCTTGAGACCGTCGCGAGCGTCCGGCAGCGCGCGGGAGATGATCACCGACATCGAGTAGTCGAGAAACGACTTCGACATCTCGTCGGCCACATTCACAAGGTTCACTTTTTCGTTTTGCGTATACATAGGAAATCAGGCTGGGGGGAGGGATTCAGGAAAGAGGGGGATGTTATTCCGATTGGCGATTCGTTGGGGCATGGATTGGTCTAACAAGTGGCACCGGCATCCTGCCGATGCGTTGATTTGTGATGCATGGGCAGGATGCCCATGCCACCATGTATAGTAGCCGGCTCGGTGTTGGTTGAACGTCCTGTCTGGAATGGCTGCGAGACCTTCATTCCTTGGTATACTCAGACATCCAATCGTGCGTTGAGCGCATTGTCCTCGATGAACTGGCGGCGGGGTTCGACGACGTCGCCCATGAGGATGGTGAACATGCGGTCGGCCTCGACGGCGTTGTCCTCGTTGAGTTCGACCTTGAGCATTTTGCGTTTCTCGGGGTTCATGGTGGTCTCGAAGAGCTGCTTGGGGTTCATTTCTCCGAGGCCTTTGAACCGCTGGATCGAGAGCCCCCGTTTGCCGATTTCGAGGACCTTGTTGAGGATGTCCGGGATGGCAAAGAGCGGATGGGTGACCGCCTTGTCGCCGTCGCCCTCGACGAGCTCAAAGATGGGCTCGTCGTTATCCGAGTAATGCTCAATTTTGAGGCCCTTGCGGGCGAGTTCGTCGATGAGTTTTTGGGCCGACGTGGATTCGTGGAGTTCGATGAGCTTCGCGCGGCGGCGTGTGGACGGGTCGGCTTTTTTGGATTTTCCGTTCGACTCTGCGATGGGTTCTTCGCCCTCGGCCGGCTCCGGGGCGGGATCGTTATAGAGTTCGAGATCGCGGTTGCCTTCGTGGAACTCCCGGACTTCGGTCTCGCTGGGGAAATACGTGGCCCACTCGGTGTTGCCTTCGCGGACCTTGACCATGAAGGTCGGGAGCTTCCCCGTCTTTGGGTCGCGCTCGGCGAGGTAGGCTTCGAAGTCGCCGCCGTGGCGCACGATTGCATCGCTGAATTTGGCGAAGCGCTCGAGGAGCTCGAGGATTTCTTTGAGTTGGTTGGAGGTGAAGACCTGTCCGTCCGCGAGATTCTTAACCTTGACCTCGTCCGCGCCGATCCCGATGAGGATCTTGTTGAGCTGGGCGTCGTCATCGACGTATTCCTCGCGCTTTTTCCGTTTGATGAGGTAGAGCGGGGGCTGGGCGATGTAGATTTTCCCCTGTTTCACGAGTTCCGGCATCTGGCGGCAGAAGAACGTGAGGAGGAGGGTGCGGATGTGGGAACCGTCCACGTCCGCATCCGTCATGATAATGATCCGGCCGTAGCGGAGCTTGGCGATGTTGAATGTTCCCTCCTGGTCCTTTTCGCCGACGGCGGAACCGATGCCGGTGCCGATGGCGGTGATGAGCGTCTGGACCTCGGTATTTTGGAGGACCTTGTCGAGGCGGGCTTTTTCGACATTGATGATTTTGCCCTTGATCGGGAGGATCGCCTGGAAGCGCCGGTCGCGGCCCTGTTTGGCCGAGCCGCCCGCCGAGTCGCCCTCGACCACGTAGAGTTCGGTGAGAGCGGGGTCGCGCTCAGAGCAGTCCGCCAGCTTGCCTGGCAGGCCGCCGCCGGTGAGGGCACCCTTG
>JBGSJQ010000103.1:0-19095 GCA_041741775.1 Terrimicrobiaceae bacterium
GCCGACGCTGACAAGGTGGCGGGCCTCGCCGAGGTGGACGTCCTCAATGCCCGGGGAGCCGCCGAGGCCCACATCACCGAGACCCAGGCCGAAGCGGAAGCCGAAGGCACCAAGGACAAGGAACTCGCCGCCGCCGCCGGCATCGAGGCCCGCGGCCTGGCGGAAGCCAAGAGCATCGAGGAAAAGGCCAAGGCCATGAAGTTGCTTCACGAAGCCGGTCAGCACCACGAGGAATTCCGGCTCCGGCTGGCGAAGGACCGAGACATCGAGCTCGCTTCCATCAAGGTCCAGGAAGCCATCGCCGCCTCCCATTCCAGCCTGGTGGGCGAAGCCCTCAAGAGCGCCAAGATCGACATCGTCGGCGGCGAAAACGACTTCTTTGAAAAGATCGTCCGCTCCGTCAGCATGGGCAAATCCGTGGACCGTGTCATGGACAACAGCCAGATGCTTACCGACGTGAAGAATTCCTTTCTCGGCAGCGATCCAGAGAAATTCAAAGCCCAGCTCCGCTTGTGGGTGAAGGATTTTTGCGTTTCCAGCGAGGATATCAAAAACCTCACCGTGGCTGCTCTTCTGACCAAGATGATGGCCTCGACCAAGGACTCCAGCCTGCACGCCATGCTGGATGCTGCCAAATCCCTTGCCCGCGACAGCGGCCTCGCCGACCTTCCCACCGCAACCGCGATCCAGACGGCAAAATGACAAAGGCGTGGGAAATGCTGCCAGCCGCATTGCCCCCCGCGCGTCCCCCTCGACCCGCTTCAGGTGCCTGGTCAATAGCGCCAAGGGTGTATCATCCCATAGCCCGGCCCACCGGCCTGGGTGATTGCCAAACGCGAAATCGTGGCCTGTAGGGACACGATAATCTGATGTCCGATCCCGCCACATCTCCCGACACTCCCCCCGCCGAGACGCCTTCCGCTCTCGGCAGCGCGACTTACGAGATCATCCGCCAGCGCCTGGGCATGCAGGCGGACGCCCTCCGCGAACGCACGAAGCAACTCGACGCGCGCCGCCAGGAGGTCTTCGGCTCGGTCGAATCGAAACTCCTCCAGGCCGACCGCGTCAATACCGCCCACAACTGCATCCCCCGCGATATGGTGGAGATCGGCAACGGCCGCTTTCTCTTTGGGTTCAATGTCCGTTTCGGGCTCAAAAAAGAAATGGAGCTCGGCGATGTCTTTGGTGTTTACCTCCGCGACGAGGGGGAGGGTAACTTTCGGGAGGAACCCCTCACCGTTCTCGAGGACAAGGGGTTTCTTACCGACTTCAAACGCATCTACACGGTTTACGAAAAAACCGTCTTCTCGAAGTTTTCCCTCATCGACGGCAGCCTTTACATGGTCTTTCAGACTGGCGCGAACACCAGCGACATCGCCGTCTTCAAGTGGTCCTTCGACGGCACGACCTTGCGCTACGTGGACGGCCGGGCCGAGGCGGAATACCGCCGGGTCGGGTTCCCCCCCCAATACCATTTCCGGTGGACCACCCCCGACCGCGAATCCTACCGCTACGGCGACCATTCCCACATCTCCATTGAGGAGCGCGTTTTTGTGGACTGCGTCGGTGGCGATCTCACCGTCAAAATTGAGGACAACACCGCGAGCGGCAACGGTGTCTATAAAGAGCCGGTGGAGGACAAGCACCAGAAGGTGGACGACGCCGATATTTCCTATGCCGTCCTCGGACACCTCATTCTCCTCAAAATCCGGCCATATAAGGAACAGGTCTATCGCTACCTGATCTTCAACAATAAAACCGAATCCGTCGTCCGCGTCGATTCCCTCGGCCAATCGTGCGCCGCCTTGCCTGAGGATCACGGCCTCATTTTCCCCGATGGCTACTACCTTGGCACGGGCGAGTTGAAGCTCTTCGGCTCCACAGCCGGCGACCATTCCCTTGAACGCATCATCCACGCTCCGAACGGAGAGGATTCGCTTTATGTCTTTTATTCGCTCTCGACCGGCGAATACGTCCTTCTGCCCTACCGGCTGATTGCCCAAAAGGTCAAAGAGCGCATCTCCTGTCATGGGTTCTCGCTCTTCCCGAACGGCCACCTGGTGCTCTTCCGCAGCGACAAGGAACCAAAAAAGCACCACCAGATTCAACTTCGGCAAACACCATTCTATCAGGCCGGCTTCGAGCCTACCGGGCAGCGGGATGCGTTTCTCTACCAAGTCGGCAACAAGGAGGTCGTGCGCTGTCTGGCGGAGTGCAATGAGGTCATCACGCTCGCCCGCCGCGATCATCCCTACGCCGAGCTCTACGCCGATCTGGTCCATCGCAGCACCGGCATGCTCGACGGCTACCCCTGGCTCGCGAATGCCGAAGGCTTTGGCATCGACGAAGCCCTCCGGGCTCTCCGGGAGGCGGCCAACCAGGCTGTTGACGAATTCGACAAGGTCCTGCGCCTCCAGCGCGAAGCCGTCGCCCAGGTCGAAGCCGTTACCAAACGCTGCACGGACCGCTTTGACGAGATCCGCCGGGCTTCCTTCAAATCCCTCGGCGACTTCGTCGGCAACCTCGCCGCCCTGCGCGCCCTCACCGGCGAACTCATCACCCTCAAGGACGTCCGCTATATCGACGTCGCCGCGCTGGAAGCCGCCGGTAAGGGCGTCGCCGAGACCACCGCCCGACTTTCCGATTCCTGCGTCGCCTTCCTCCTCAAGCCCGAAGCCCTCGAGCCCTACCGGATCACAGCCAACGAGCAGCTCGAAGCCGCCGGAAAGGTAACCAGGGTTTCAGAGGGCAAAAAAATCGAAGCGGCCGTGTCCCAAACCGGCGGTGAGCTCGAGATGCTCATCGAGATCGTCAATAGCCTGAAAATTGACGACGCCACCGAGACGACCCGCATCATCGACGCGATCACCGCCGTTTACACCACGCTCAATCAGGTGAAAGGCGCGCTGAAAAACCGCCTGCGCGAGCTCGTCGCCACCGAGGGAGCGGCCCAGTTTGCCGCTCAAATGAAGCTGCTCGGCCAATCGGCTGCCAGCTACCTCGACCTCTGCGACACCCCGACGAAATGCGAGGAATACCTCAACCGCGTCAGCGTTCAGATTGAGGAACTCGAAGGGACCTTCGCCGATTTCGACGAGTATATCGTCCAAATCTCGGAACGCCGCACCGAGCTCTACGAGGCCTTCGAGCAGCGCAAGATCAGTCTGGTGGAAGCGCGCAACCGGCGCGCGTCCGCCTTCCTCACCGCGGCTGACCGCATCCTCAAGGTCGTCGGCAACCGCCTGGCCGGGTTCAAGACCATCGAGGAGATCAACACCTACCTCGCCTCGGATCTCATGATCAGCAAGGTCCGGGAGACCGCAGATCAATTGCTGGAGCTGGGCGACTCGGTGAAAGCGGACGACCTTTCCACGCGCCTGAAAAGCCTTGGCCAGGAAGCCGCCCGCCAGCTCAAGGACCGCAACGAACTTTTCAAAGGCGGCCCCGGCGTCATCACCCTCGGCCGTCACCAATTCAACATCAACACCCAGCCGATCGACCTCACCGTCGTCAATCGTGAGGGCGAGCAGTTCCTTCACCTCACCGGGACACGGTTTTTCGAGCCCATCACCTCGCCCGAGTTCCTCGCCACCCGCGACGTCTGGGACCAGGAGTTCATTTCTGAAAACCCGACGGTCTATCGGGCCGAGACCCTCGCCCTTCGCCTCCTCGAATCCCTTGAAGCCGGACCGGAGGTGGCGAGGCGGAAGGCGGAAGGCGGCAGTGAACAAATCGCGAGCGAAGCGCCCGACTCGCTCAAATCAACAATCAACAATTCGTCATCAGCAATCGCGGCGCTAGCGCCGCCTGAGCGCCTCGCCCTCGTCCAGGAATTCATGGCCACCCGGTATCAGGAGGGCTACACGCGCGGCATTCATGATCTCGACGGCGAACGGATTTTTTCTGCCCTCCTGGAGTCGCACCTGGCTCTTGGTCTCGCGCGTTTCCGTCCGTCCGTCCGGGCCTGCGCTGTCACCTGGTGGCTCCGCTTCTGTCCTGCCGAAACCCGCGCTCTCTGGACCGCCAAATTCAAAGGCTTCGCGGAACGCAACCGCATCTTCCCCGGCGATCCGACGCAGCAAACCTACATCGCGGAACTCACCCAGCTCCTCTCCGGCTTCCTTCAAACCTCAGGCCTCTTTCCTTCTTCACTCGCTGCCGAGGCCGCCAAGTATCTCTTTCTCGAACTCACCAATGGCGAGTCCACGGTCTGCTCCCGCGAGGGCAACGAACTGGCGGCCGGATTCAACCAGCACCTTGTGGTCAAAGGTGGGGAGGACACATTCCGTCTGGCCCTTGCGGATCTCGCCGATCATCCCGCCAGTCAGCTGGAGCTCATCCGCGACTGGCTTCGCGGATACCTCATTCAAAATCCCGGTCCTTCCGCCTACCTCGACGAAGCGGCCGCCATCCTCTTCTGCGGCAACGACCTGAAGCGGGAGATCGTCACCGCTGCCACCACTCGCGCCCTGGAGGGACTCAAAGGCACGCACCCGCTCATCGAGAGCGGCCGTTATACCTTCGACTACCTCGCCCTGCGCGAACGTCTGGCCCATTTTGACCAGGAGGTCGTGCCGCGCTTCGCCGCCTATCACGGCCTCAAGCAATCCCTCCTCGAGCGCGAGCGCCATGCCCTCCGCCTTGACGAATTCAAACCCAGGGTCCTCACCTCGTTCGTGCGCAACCAGCTCATCGACGAAGTCTATTTGCCCCTCGTCGGCGACAACCTGGCCAAGCAGATGGGCGCGGCCGGCGACAGCAAACGCACCGACCGCAGCGGCCTGCTCCTGCTTCTGTCACCCCCCGGCTACGGCAAGACCACGCTTCTGGAATACATTGCCAGCCGCCTGGGCCTCGTCTTTGTCAAAATCAACGGCCCCGCCATCGGTCACGCCACCACCTCGCTGGACCCGCAGGAGGCCCCGAATGCTGCCGCCCGCGAGGAGATCCACAAGCTGAACCTCTCGCTCGAAATGGGCGACAACGTCATGATCTGCGTGGATGACATCCAGCACTGCCACGCGGAGTTCCTGCAAAAATTCATCTCGCTCTGCGACGCCCAACGCAAAATCGAAGGCGTCTGGCGCGGACAGTCCCGCACCTATGACCTGCGCGGACGCAAGGTCGTCGTCGTCATGGCCGGCAATCCTTACACCGAGACCGGCACGAAATTCCGCCTCCCCGACATGCTGGCGAACCGCGCCGACACCTATAATCTTGGCGACATCATCGGCGGCAATGCCGAGTGGTTCAAAGCCAGCTACATCGAGAATGCCGTCACCTCAAATGCCGTCCTCGCCCCGCTCGCCAACCGCAGCCAGAAGGACATCCGCACCTTCCTGCGCCAGGCCGAAACCGGCGAACGCCCGGCAGAGCGATTCGAGGCCAGCTACTCCGCCCAGGAAGTGGAGGAAATCCTCTCCGTCCTCAAAAAACTCATCGCCGTCCGCGAGGTCATCCTCGCCGTGAACCTGGAGTATATTCGTTCCGCCGCCCAGTCCGACGAATTCCGCACCGAGCCCGCGTTCAAGCTGCAAGGATCCTACCGCAACATGAACCGCCTGGCGGAAAAAGTGGTCTCCATCATGAACGACGCCGAGGTCCAGGCCCTCATCCTCGACCACTACCGCAACGAAAGCCAGACCCTCACCTCCGACACCGAAGGAAACCTCCTCAAGCTGCGTGAGATCCTCAATATCCTCACCCCGGAGGAATCCGCACGCTGGGAGGAAATCAAGCGCACCTTTGCCCGTAACCTCCTCACCAAAGGCGGTGACGAGAGTGACCCCGTCGGACGCGTCGTCGGCCAGCTCTCCGCCTTTGGCGCCGGCTTGGATGGCATCCAGCGCACCCTGGCCGCCGGCATGGAGCAATCCGCCGCCAGCGAAAAGGCCGAAACCGCCGACCGCATGCGCAGCGTCATGCACGAGCTCGAAATGGTCCACGCCACCCTGGCCTCGCTCCGCGACATGAGCACCCAACAACGCGACTACCTCCAGAGCGCCCGGGAAGAACTCGCCGCCCGAGCCAAACAGGGCGTCATCGAATTCGAAATGACCGACGAAATGATGTCCAATGAGAAGCAGTTTTTGGATAAATTCCAGGAGGTATTGGCGAAGCGGGAGTCTTCAAAGAAAGACCACGCATCTCAAAAATCCGAACCGGAAGAATAGCCCAACAAATGCCCGCCCAAAGTGCATGACACCCTCTAATGGCCAGGCATGAAAATCACTGAAACATCCAACAGCACAAGCTAAGCCAGCGAAGCAGACGCCGCTCTGGGTATTCGCGTCAACAGTAAATACCCTGGCAATCAGAGCTGTTCATCGATTTGCGGAGTTATGGTTTTCGGTTGGATTAGTCGGGTGCGTCAGTTGGATGTTCTTGCTCGGCCACATAGCCAGAGAGATAAAAATCAGGCCCGTCAGAAGGAACAGGAGACCGGCAACCAGGATCAGCGAACCGCTACCCCATTGTCCGAAGATGCCTTCGCACAGGCGGCTGAACCAGAGGAGCGGCGCACCGTTCACTGGGCCGGGAGTCGCCATGAGGATTGCTTCCGCGGGGTTGGCGGGGTCGTAGTAAACCATGCAGGTCCCGTAGAGTTGAAGAGCTAAGGTGGGGCCTCCATGGCGGCCGATGTGGGAGCGGCGGGCGATGGGCTGGCCATTGGCTTCGAACCCAAAGATGGGGAGGAATTGCGTGGTATAGGGCTCGGCAAAGAGGAAAAAGTTCCTCTTCTCGGGCGTGAACGGTTCGCCCAGGCGCAGGTATTCGTAATCCACGAGCGAATCGCCCTTGTTTGCTTTGACCCGGTCGGGATCGGTGAAGTCGAAGACCCCGCGAATGACGACCGTGCCCGGACTGGGGGCGTTGCCACCGGATTCGTCCAGCGCGATCTTACCGTCTCGCAGTTCCATCACGAGGGGGATTTTCTTGAGTCCGAAATAGCCGTGGACCGTCTCCGTTTTTTCGATACGGACCACACGGCGAGGATCTTCGATGCGGCGGCTTTCGCGCAGGAGTGCCCAGCGCACGATCTCGGTTTCGCCTTTGACCGCATCATTCAGAACGCGGAGCAACTCCGGAGAGAACGATGTGGCGGTTGCTTCGGCCGAGCCATCCACTTCGCTGCCGGTGAGGGTGCGCAGGGCGCCGCCCTCCGGCGCTTGCTCGGTGGCGGAAGTCAGGGCGTAGTTGTGGTAAAGAGTATCGATGCGGGTGCCGTCGGCCAGCAGGAGATCGAGTTTTGTATCCAAGGCGATGAGGAGGTCGTTCTTCTCTTCGCGGTCCAGTGCCATGCCGACGATGCGACCGTCGGTTGCCTCCCCTTGGAAGCGCAGGCGCAGGTCGCGTCCGCTCCACAAAGAGGCGGCGATGAACAGGGCGATGGCGTTGAGCGGAAAGACGGAGAGGGTTAAAATTCGTTTCATCGTCAGGACTTCTGTTGGGAGGTGGATGAGGTTTCTTCAACCGGATGGAAGTCGGTTCGTCCAAGGGGCTTGATGATGCCGCGTTTGACTTGCCGTCCGAAATAGAAAAGGAAGCCGCAGCCGACGATGTTCATAAGGATCATGAAGATGTAGCCGCTGAAGTAGTCGAACTTACCCTCGGGCAGGAACCACTTTGAGTAATAGGCCACCCAAAGACCGATGCCGTTGAGGGTGATGAGCCGGGTGACACTGCGCACGAAGTTCAATCCGGCTTGGGCGGTGCCCATTTTGTCACGCGGGATGTATTCGAATATGAGCGGTTGCAGAGCGACGCCACCAAACTGGCCGACCATCGAAAGACACTGACCGAAGAAAATCATATGAAAGATCGTCGGCCGCTGGTCCGGTAAGAAAAACTGAACGAAGACATAGTAGGCGATTTGGAGTATCAATGTCCCGATCACGCTGTAAGTGAACATCTTGAGTCGGTCTATTTTGTCAACAACCAGGCCGACGAGCGGTATGACAATAAAGAGATTGATCATGCCACCGACGAAGATGTTCGTGCCCATGTCCTGCTTGGAGTAGCCCCACTGCTCGGTCATGAGGAGAGGGTCGATGGCGCCAAGGCCGGTTTGCATGAGCACGGTGGAAAAGACCAACAGGTAAACCGGCCAGAGGCTCTTTTCGGCAAAGAGGTTGGTCATCGCACCCTTGATGCCGCTGCCGTGATCCACGGGTGGCGGGCCGGTGGGTTTGTTCTCACGTATGAACAGTCCCATGAATATAACGCAGAAAACCAGGCAGATGGAACCCCACCAATAGATGAGCATTTCGCCGGGGAGGGTGAAACCGAGGGACTTGACGACGTCATCGAATCGACCGGCGATAACGATGGACGAAAGGATGATGATGGCTTGGAACATCCATGCCCCGATGGCAGCGGCGCGACCGCGTTGTTCGGGCGGAATGATTTCCATGATGAGGACATCGAACGTTGATCCCACGTCCCAGAAGATCAGCCAGAGCACGACGAGCACGGCCATCGGCACCGCACTGCCAGCAAACGGCAGCAGCATGATGACCACCGCCATCACCATGAACGAGACCATGACGAAGGGCAGGCGGCGCCCGTGACGGGTCCAGATCCGGTCACTGTAGTAGAGACAGGGCGCGGCGATCAGGAGATTGAAGAGCACATCGAGACTGGAGACCGAATTGATGATGATCGGCGAGTCGATGAACTTCCGCATCGTGAAGGTCATGCTGCCCGAGGCAAACAAGGCCAGGATGCGTACCTGGACCATGATCTGGAGCAGAATCACCCATCGCCATGGAATCCGCTTATGTTGGGTTTCGATGATGTGCATGAAAGCTGGGGGATTGAGGTGGACTCTATTTTCAAGCTGAAAATAAACTCTGGGCTGCGACCGTGAGCGGGACTTTATGTGTTGGTTTGGGATGCATCAATCTCCGATTCAAAAGGTTCTCTGATCATTTTCTCTGGAGCGCAGAGGCCGGACGGTCCTGCCGTAGAGGAGAAACAACATCGGAAGCCGGAAGGGAGCGAGGTGCCCTGGGTGGTATATCATCCGGCTGGATATTTTCGCTCTCTCATTTCATGCCCCCGCGAGCGGTTCGACGAACATGTCCGCCGGCTTTTGCTGCGTTTGCCCTGCAAATATCATTGACTTGTCATATGCGTTTCAGTTTGCTCGGGCGACCATACCACCCGATCAGATCAAACTATAAACTCCTAGTAATCAGATGGCTAAGACTGCAAATCGTTACCTTGAAATCGACCCTTGGGTCATTGAAGAAAAAGGCTTCCATCCCGGGCGCTCTGAGGTGAGTGAGTCGATATTTGCGCTTGCAAACGAGTTCATGGGGGTGCGCGCTTCCTTTGAAGAGGGCTTTAGCGGGGAAAGCGTGCAGGGGTCGTATTTTAATGGGATATACGAATGCGGTGAGCATCATTACGCGACGAAGTTCAAGGGCTTCGCAGAGCGCTGGACTTATATGGTTAACAGCGTGGACTGGCTCTATACCAGACTGAGTCTTGATGGAGAGGCGCTGGACTTGGGGCAGGTGAAATTTTCGGACTTTAACCGCAAGGTCGATATGAGGCGCGGCGTGGTGGAACGCAGCTTCATCTGGGAAACCCCCAGCGGCAAGCGGCTCAAGTTGGTCTTTGAGCGTTTGCTCTCCATGAAGCACCCCCATCTTGGCATGCAGCGTATCGCCTTTGAGGCGCTGAATTTCTCGGGCGATGTTGCGTTGGTTTTAGGCTCGGATTTTGGCGTGACCTATCACCTGAGGGAGACCCAGCCGTGGTCTGTCGTGAAACGGGACTGCGAGTCGGCGGCGACGATGGCAATGGGACGTGTGGCCTCCAGTGGTCACCGTGTCTATTGCGCATTTTTACTTAAGGGTGACCAGGTGGCTGGCGCGGAAGCGTTTACTGAGGACAGGGTAAATGCGCGCAAGCTAACACTCTCTCTTGCAGAGGGGAAAGCCTTGTCTATTGAGCGTTTAGCCGTCTTGCACAGTGAGAAGGATGCCTCTTTGGATGATGCGACGGTTTGGAGCGCAGGACTCGAGCGCTTTGGCAAATATAAGGAGATGGACTGGGCGCAGGCCGTTCAGGAGCAAGAGGCCTATTGGCAGGATGTATGGAGCCATGTCGATGTTGTCATCGAAGGCGACGATGAGAACCAGCAAGGTTTCCGCTATTGTATTTTCCATCTGCTTCAGACCTATCACGGTGCAAATCCTCGTTTCAATGTAGGGGCAAAGGGATTGACGGGCGAACACTACTGGGGCGTGACTTGGTGGGATACGGAGACGTATTGCCTGCCATTCTATCTTTTTAACAACCGCGAAGCGGCGCGTAATTTGATTTCCTATCGGCATCGGACACTCCCGGGCGCGATGGGGCGTGCGCAGCAGCTTCAGCAAAACGGTGCGCGTTACCCGATGTGCACGATTGACGGCGAGGAGGTGTGTGACGTTTGGCAGCACGGCGATCTTGAGATTCACGTCTCGGCAGCGGTGGCGTATGGGGTATGGAAATACGTGCACCTCTCTGGAGATAAGGAGTTTATGCGCACTCAGGGTCTGGAGATTTTGATTCAGGTTGCGCGCTTCTATGCTTCCAGAGGGAGCTGGGGGGCACGCTCAGGCAAGTTTGGTTATTGGGGCGTGATGGGGCCAGATGAGATGCACACGATGGTCAATAATAACGCCTATACAAACTTCATGGCGAAGAAGTCCTTTGACTGGGCCTTGCGTTACCTTGAAGAAGTGAAGGCAGAGGCACCCGATGCATATCAGGCAGTGATTGAAAAGACACAGCTCACTCCGGACGAGCCTTCACAGTGGCAGAAGTGCTCTGCCAATATGGAAAGTATGCTTGATAAGGAAACGGGTATTTATGAACAGCATGAGGGCTTCTTTAATCTGCCTCATATTGAGTATAACGAGATTCCCGATGAGCAATTCCCGGTGCTTAAAAAGTGGCCGTATATTGATCTTTTTCGCTACGACCTAATTAAGCAGCCAGACGTTCTGTTGTTCTTCTTTTTGTTTGGTTCGGAGTTTAGTGATGATGAGCTACGCGCGAATATGGCTTACTATGAGCCGCGCTGCTCTCACGAGTCATCACTCTCGCCAGCAATTCATAGTATCCTTGCGGCGCGTCTGGGGCAGATGGATAAGGCGTATGAGTATGCCCGATATGCCTCGCGACTGGATCTCGATGATTATAATAACAACACCAGCGAGGGCCTGCACGTCACCAGCATGTCGGGGGCGTGGATGAATCTTGTTTATGGCTTTGGCGGTATGCGCACCGATGGGAGTAAGTTGGCCTTTTTCCCGCGATTGCCAGCTGAGTGGACAGCGTTCAGCTTCCAAATCTACGTGACTGATGAAGCGATTCTTTCGGTCAGGGTGGAGCCGAAACAGGCTATTTTTGAACTCAAAGGTGCGGACGAGTTGGAGATTGAGGTCTACGGCAAACCGGTCAGCGTCACTCGTGAAGCACTCACGGTCAAAATCTAATGTAAAACTCGATGAGTCTTAAAGCAGTTATTTTCGACCTGGACGGTGTGATTGTCTCCACCGATGAATTTCACTATCAAGGCTGGCAGCGCCTCGCCGATGATGAAGGTATTTGTTTTACTCGTGAAGACAACGAACGCCTCCGCGGTGTGAGTCGTATGGAGAGTTTGGCGATCGTTCTCGAGAAGTCACCGAAGAGCTACTCCGATGACGAGAAGGTTGTACTGGCGACCCGCAAAAATGATTACTACCGCACGTTGCTGGAAGGGATTACCCCCAGGGATATTTTGCCGGGAGCTCTGGAGTTTATCGCAGCGCTCAAGGCCAAGGACATCAAGGTGGCCATCGGTTCAAGCAGCCGCAACTCACCGATGATTCTCAAGCGCATTGAGCTTGCCGACGCTTTTCATGCCACCGCTGATGGCAATGACATTACGAACTCAAAGCCCGACCCTGAAGTGTTTCTGCTGGCCGCCGAACGTCTTGGCGTGGCCCCTGAAAGCTGCCTGGTCGTCGAGGATGCGGAGGCTGGTGTCAGCGCAGCACTGGCAGGCGGCATGGCGTGCCTGGCGGTGGGTTCGGCAGCTAAAGATGCGCGTGCGCAGTTCAGTGCAGAGAGTCTATCGGGTGTAAATCTTGAGCAGATTCTGGCTTACTTTGAGGCAAATTCTTAGTCGTCTTCCCGTGATTATGGTGCAATGGAAGCAGTAGCCATCTTCTTGAGCTTGAGAATCCCAAAGGAGACGCCTTCGAGGGACAGCTTGGTGCCGGTGAGTTTGGCCCCCTCGGCGAGGATGAGCTTGGCGCCCTTGAACGCGGGGAGATCGACGCTGCAGGCGGGTTCGCCGGGGTTGACGGCGATGGCGAAGCGACCGGTGGCGTCGCTGCGTTCATAGACGAACGGATAACGACCGGCCACGGCGTAGAGCGGGCGGAAGGCGGCGGCGTTGCCCAGCGCGGGATGTTTTTTGCGCAGGGCGATCAAGCTGCGGGTGAAGTGGAGCAGCGACTTCTTGTCCGCGAGTTGCGCGGAGACGGTGGGGGCGTCTTTGGCGGGATCGACGGGCAGGTAGAGTGATTTTTTCGGCGCGGAGGAGAAGCCGAGATTGGGGGCGCCGGTTTCCCATTGCATCGGGGTGCGGTTGCCGGTGCGCCACATGGAGCCTTCTTTTTGGGCCAGGCCGTCGATGTTTCTCATGCCGATCTCGTCGCCGTAGTAGAGGAACGGCGTGCCGGGCATGGTGAAGAGCATGGCGTAGAGCACGCGCAGGTCGGCGAGATCACGACCGCGGCGCGGACGCTGAAAATCGTGGTTGCCGGTGGGCAAGGAAATGAAGCCCCGGCCGACGGTGGGGGTGTAGTGCTTCAGGTAGTTATCGAGGAATAGGCAGATGTCGCCCTCGCCGGAGCGCTCGAAAAAGACGTGGGGAATGCGGCGCTTGCCTTGCACGTCATTCGGGGAGCCGATGAGATAGGTGTAACTGTTATCACCGTAGGGAAGCATGAAATCGATATGGAAGCCGGCGTTGATCGACAGGGTCGGGTTGTTCCACTCGGCGACGAGCACAGCTTCGGGATAATCGCGGTCGAACCATGCACGGAAACCCTGCCAGAGACGGGTGAGTTCGGCGGAAGCCTCGCCGCCGCGGATCAGGGAAGGTGCCATGTCCACACGGAAACCATCGCATCCGAGATCGAGCCAGAACTTCATGACGTCGCGCAGTTCAGCGCGGACCTTGAGGCAGGCGGGATGTTCGGCGGAGAGTTGCCAGGGCTTGGCCGGGTCGGGCTGGTGGTAGCCGTAGGAGAGCGCGGGTTGGAAGGGCAGGAAGTTGGCGACGAAGTGTTCGCCGGTGGCGGTCTTCGGTGTGGAGTCGCCGAACATGGGCTTTTGCGGTTCGTCGCCGGTGAAGATGAAGTAGTCGCGGTAAGGACTCTTGGGGTCGGTGGCGGCGGCTTGGAACCACGGGTGCTGGTCGGAGGTGTGGCCGGCGACGAGGTCGAGCACGACCTTCAGGCCGAGTTTATGAGCTTCTTTGAAAAGCTGGATGGCGTCGGCGTTGCTGCCGTAGCGCGGGGCGACTTTGCGGAAGTCGGCGATGTCGTAGCCGGCGTCGCCGAAGGGGGACTCAAAAATGGGGTTCAACCAAATGGCGTTTACGCCGAGAGATTTGAGATAGGGGAGCTTGCTGATGAGGCCGGGCAGGTCGCCGATGCCGTCGCCGTTGGAGTCGGCGAAGGACTGCGGGTAAACTTGATAAAAGACGGCGGTGTCGAGCCAGGCGGGAGAATGCGGTTTCATGGGGAAGATGATGCGTGGCGGAAATCAGGAGTTGGGGGATTGGACGACGGCGACGGCGTTGGGCTCCAGAGTGAGCGAGTCGGTGACGTCGCGATCGGTGATGAGGTCGCGACCGGGGGCGGCGAGCGGAACGGTGACGGGGGGGTCGTTGTGGTTGATATAAAAACGCAGGGTGTGGTCGAGCCCGATGCGCTCGCTGACCTCGACTTTCGGAACGGCGCAGAGCGGTTCGGGCAATAAGCGTTCCGAATTCAGATGGGCGATGACGCGCTCGATCACCGGGGCGGTGAAGTAGGTGCCGACATAGTAAGCCCAACCCTGACCGTGACGGCGGCGGGTGATGGCGGCGCTGCCCGCGAGGTGGCGGGATTCCCATGTGGCTACGACCTCGGTTCCGGTGTCGGGCAGGAGTTGTTCATACCAGAGATCGGTGGTGATGGGTTCGGCGTCCTGAGCAAAGCGCAGCGCGAGCGGACGGAGCGCGGGGCGGTTTTGACGGCCGTATTCTTCAACGGTGGCACCGACCAGCGGACGCAGGGTGCCGGGCAGGGTTTCGGCAACGACGTTGTTGTTCATGTCCTTGCTGCCGCTGCGGGCACCGATGACGAGTACGCCGCCGGCGGCGACCCAGTCCGTCCAAGCGGGAACCCAGGCGGGGTCGATCATGAGAAAATGCGGCAGGATGAAGACCCCGATGCCGTCGAGTGTGTCCGCCGGATGAATACAACCGACGGCGTGGCCGGTATCGTAGAACTGGCCGTGCACGATCTCGGCCATGTTGCGAGGTGAGGGCAGGCCGAGGGTGAGCGGCAGGTGGGCGGATTGCGTTTCGGAGTGCGCGCCGGCGACGGCGATGCGCGTGGTAACGGACGTGCCGAGGACGGCCGGGCCGATGCGTTGGAGTTCGGCGCCGAGTTGGGCGGCTTCGCGGTAGCGGCGGCGGGGGACTTTGTCGTTATCGATCACGCCGATCCAGTATTCCTCAGCGCCGAAGCGACAGGTGCGCTCGCGGAAGAGCAGCATGCCATCGGCTCCGCGGGCGATGTTGACGTAGGCCCACTTGCGTATCTCGCCGGGCTCGGGGGTGTCGAGCAGGTATTGGTTTTGGCCACCGGGGCCGCATTGTTGCTCCATGACGACGAAGTTGCCGGAGTAGGCGCGGACGTAGTCGGTGTTGAACGCCTGATTGGCCGGACGCGTGCGGTAGTCGAAGTCGAAAAGTGGATACGAATCGTAGCTGAGGAAATCGAGGTCGCGGGTGAAGTCGCCGGCGTAGTCGATGTGGGCAAAGCAGCCGTTGTGGGTGATCCACCAGCTGGGCTTCACGGCGCGGAGGATCTCGACTTGGTCACGCTGGAAAACGGTTACGCCGTGCGAAAGGAAGCGGTAGTAATCGAGGCAGTGGGCGGGATTGGGATGAGTGGGCTGTTCACGTCGCGGGGTGGGCACGTCCTCGAAGGCGGCGTAGGTCTGCGCCCAGAAAGCGGTGCCCCAGGCCTCATTGAGACGAGTGATGTCGCCGCTGAAGCGGGCGCGGAGAAACTCCACCCAAGCAGCGTGCGCGGCGGGGGAGTGATCCTCGGAGAAGTGGCAGTGGAATTCGTTGTCGGTCTGCCAGCCGATGACATGGGGGTTGTCGGCGTAGTGCGTGGCGAGTGCCTGAGTGATGCGGCGGCTGTGGGCGCGGAAGACCTCGCTGAAGTGGCTCGGGTGCTGGCGGGAGCCGTGTTTTTGGACGATGCCCAGGGCATCGACGCGCAGGATTTCGGGATAGTCGCGCGACAGCCAACGCGGCGGCGTGGCGGTGGGGGTGCAGAAGATTGTGCGAATGCCGACGGCGCCGAAGCGGGCGATGGTTTCGTCGAAGAGCGAGAAGTCGAAATGGCCCTCGGTGGGTTCAAGGCGGTCCCACGCGAACTCGCCCATACGGATGACATTCCACCCGGCGGCGCGGTAGAGCGCGGGATCGGCGGCGCGGATCGACTCGTCCCAGTGCTCGGGGTAGTAGGCCGAGCCGTAGAGGAAATCGGGAAGCGAGGTGGGGCGGCGGTGGGTAAGGGGAGCGGGAATCATTGGGCGAACAAGGCGGAGAAGTTGGCTGCCATGCGGGCGTGTCCGAAGTCGGACGGGTGGCACAGATCAGAGGAGAGTCCGTCGGCGCGGTCGAGGATTTCGCGACCTTCGAGCAGGCGCAATTGCGGATGGCCGGATCGGGAGCGCACTTCTTCGCGCAGGATTTTGCGAAAATCCTCCAGCAAGTGCCGGTCGTTTGGCCCGGCCTTGCCCACTAGATCCTGCTTGTTGAGAAAGGGCGTGATGACCACCACCGCTGCGTTGGGATGAGTGGAGGTCAGTCGATCGAGCATATACCCAACGCGGGCTCGGAATTCGTCCAGGGTTAGCGGTTTGTCGAGCAGGTTGATACCGAGTTCCAACGTGCAGAGGTTCCAGTCATCGCGTTCGGCGATGTGGTCGGCCATGGCGGGTTCCGCATGGCAGGAGCCGCCGAAGCCGAGGTTGAGTAAATCGTATCCGAGCGTGTTGGCGGCCAGCTGTGTCCACGGATTCGCGAGGCGCGATGCGTTGAAGCCCTGGGTGATAGATGAACCGTAGGCCAGCCAGCGACGGGTCGGGGTCTCGGACGCCAAAGGAGGGCGCACTTCATGGCCGCCAGTATCGAGATCCACAAAATGGATACGGTTCGTGCCGCTCAGGCGGACACGCCAGAGGTGAGTCGGAAAGCGATTGAATGCGGCGGGATCGAGTTCGCGCAAGCCGGCCGGCATGGCCAGCTCGATGGTGAGGGATTGGTTGGGCTCGATGCAGTGCTCGCCTACGAAGAAATCGCCACAATAGACGAACGCGTATTCGTGGTGACCGCCGCTGTAGAGCGTGAGCTTGGCCACGGGTGCGGAGGTCACGAAACGCAGCTCGGCGTGCGAAGGGCAGAGGCCGACACCCTGGGCCATCTCGTTTAAGCCCGCCCGCACGGAGTCCGGGATTCGGTGCAGCGATAGTCCCGGACAACCGGCCACCGTGGTGGCGTGGCTGATGTTATGGAATGCGATGGAGGCGTGTATCATGGGGCGTTCATTTTGGATAAATCATCGCGTCCGCCCAGATGGCGTGGCCTTCGCCGATGGTGTCGGGGTTCCACGCCAGCAGGCGCAGACGCTGCACTCCGGTGATGGATAGTGAGAGGGTCGTGGGCTCTGCCCTCGCACTGAGCAGGCCGGAGCGGAAAACTTCCTTTCCGTCGGCCTCGACCGCGAAATAGGCGGCTCCATCGGGCCGGGGGGCATGCAGGCCGATGGTGGCGGTGAACCGGTCGTAGGCACCGCCGGTGAGATAAGTCAGGTCGCTGTTCACGTGGGCGAGCAGACCCTTGGCGAAATCCTGCGTTCCGAGGCGCAGGGCTTCTCCGTCCCAAGCGCGGTCGTGCACGACCTCACCAAAACCGGTGAAGGCGTGCGCGGGCGTGTAGTCACTCAAATGGCAGGGACGCACTTTGCCGAAGTGCAGCGGCACGGTATTCGAGTCAGGCGACTGACCGCCGGCCAAGGTTTCCGCGCGCACGGTGTAGGCTTGGGCGATGCCTGGCAGGGGCAAGGGAAGCTCCAGCGACGTTTCATCGGTGAACCCGACCGCCAGACCATCGGCATAAACGCGATAGCCATCCGCGCCCGGAACGGTGTCCCATTCCAAACGGACGCCGACAGGCTGGAAGATCGAAAGGGTGTAACGCAACGCGCCCCGCAACGCCGGTGCGGCGGGCGCAGGTTTAGGCGTGAAAATGGAAGCGTCCCACTGGCGCCGAAAATCCAGCGTCGTCGTGCCGTCGCGCATGACGAAAGGAAGCCAAACGTGGCGCGTGTCGCGCAGTTCGCGCGGCATCCAGCGGTCGGCCATGAAGACAAAGGAACCCGCGGGCGCGCCGGGCATGGCGAAGACCGAGGTCGGCTGCGTGCGGTGTGAGTTGACTGCGCCCGGGCCGGTGAAGGGATCGCCGAGATTTTCCCACGGACCGAGTGGATGCGGGGCGCGAGCGAGCAGGGTGTAGTTGGGATCCCAGAACGTGCAACCGGAGCTGAAGAGGTAATATTGGCCGTCGTATTTAAACGGAGCCGGAGCCTCGCGAACCTGATTGACGATGGCGCGGTTCCAAGTGACGCCGATCTGCGCGGGGCGGAGGAAATCGGTGAAGTCGGGCGAGAGCTTGGAGACGTAGAGCGTCATCAAGTTTTCCGAGACGTGGAAAACGTAGCCTTGACCGTCGTCATCGACGAAGAGGTTCATGTCGAGGTAGGCGTTGCCGAGCTCACGTTGGTTGCGCGGATCGTGTTCCGGGTAGCCGTAATCGTAGGCAATGGAGCGTCGCGCGTGAATGAGTTCAAACGGTCCTTCCGGTTGGTCGGCTAGGGCGATACCAGCGTGCGAAAAGGTATATCCTTTCGCGTCGAGGTGAATCCACATGACGAACTTTCCGGTCAGTGCGTTAAAGATCACTTTCGGACGCTCGACGATTTTCGAGGAGTGAATGGGCGACTCTGGATCGGGAGAAGCCGTGAGGCACAGGCCGCAGTTTTTCCAGTTGAGCAGATCGGTCGAGCGGTAGCAGGAAACACCGGTGACGGTGGTGACCTTGGAGTTGACGTGCGCGGTCTTGTCCTCGCCATACCAATACCAGGCCTCGCCGTGGCGCAGGAGTGCGCCGCCGTGGGCTTGGATGGGTTGACCGTCGGTATCGAGCCAGCGTTCGCCGGGGAGGAAGGAGGTGTTCATGCGAATGAGGGGATCGATGGAACCGTGATTCATCTTATTGTTTTTCGAGCACCGGTGAGTTGCGGATGACGATCTGCTTCACGTCGGGGGCGAACACGGCGGCTTTTACGCCTTCGGCGAGCTCGGCTTTGAAGTTGTCGATTTCCAAGCCTTGGACTCTGGCACGCTACGCGGCGGGACGGAAGTCTGTTTCCTGGGAAACCACGTAAATGTTGGTGAGTTCGAGGCCGACTGATGCGTGCAGAGGAAGCGGGCTAGCGGATGCGCTGAGAGCGGAAGTGGGGGCGGGTTACGGAATGAAGCCGGACCAGTAGGCGTCGGCGCGTTCGGGGCGGGGGACCCACATGACGGCGTCGGGGTTTTCGAGGTATTGCTGCCAGATGGGCACGCCTTGGCGCAGGCCGAGCTGGCGGTAGGTGGCAGGGCTTTTCTCGATGTGCTCGGACGTTGCCGGGTAGCGCGGGTTGGCGTCCCAGACGAGCTTGTCGCCGTCGAGGCGCGGGAACCAAGCGAGGC
>JBGSJQ010000104.1:0-6782 GCA_041741775.1 Terrimicrobiaceae bacterium
TATATGTAGTGTATAATTGGCCTTGGATGGCTCCAGGTTGCCCGCCTCGGGGTTTTGGTGTTTGTCGGGGTCTTCGCTGCTCGCGACTGCCCGAGGGTGGCGGACCCTTTCAGGAAGGCCACTAATGTCGGAAGACCGAGATTTCAGGCGTTGCCCGGGATTCGCAGCAATGCGGGCAGAAGGGATTTTAACGTGCCAGCCAGCGCCGCTTGAGCGATTTTGGCGTCACGAACCAGGCGGGCAAAGTCCGGGGCTTTTCCCGGATGACGGAACAGGAACCGGAAGATGGCTTGCGGGTCGGCGCGGCCGGTTTCGAGATTGAGCAGGACGTTTCCCGGGATGGCGATGGACTGATCGAGAGCATCGCTGATGCAGCGGATGGACACCATGGAGACGCCGGCGTCCTGGCAAGCCGCGTAGAGATGAGCGGACTCCAAATCAGCGGCCAGAGCGTTTGAGTGCGATGCGAGTTCGGCTTTGTCTGCGGGCGTTTCGAGGATTTTGTCGGACGTGACCACCGGTCCGACACGGGTTCCCTCCGGCAAAGGCAGGAGCTTGGCCACCTGAGGGTCCGTAAAATTCTCCCCCAGCACAATGGTGCCGACGGGTATTCCCGGGCGAAGCGCACCAGAAAATCCGGCGGACACCACGATGCCGGGGCGATTTCGCTCAAGAAGCTTGCGGAGGGCCGGGCCGGTCCGGGCCCCCATGACGCCCAAGGTCCAAACGGACGCGCACAAGCGCGGCTGCAAGCGGGCGCGAAACCCCGCACTCTCAAACTCCAGGGCAAAGACAACGGCGATCATGGCGGCAGGATCACGACCTCGTAGAGCCCGGTGGCTGGCTGGGATTCGTCCGGCGAGGCGGACGCAGAGAGCGATCCCAGATACGTCTTTTCAAAATTCTCCGAGGCTTCCGGCGGGATTTGGATCAGGAGGCGGACGGAACCGTCTTCGAGGCGGGATGTGATGGCCCCGCCACCCGCGCTGGCGGCGGCCTTTTCCAAGAGGGACGCCTGCCCTTCGGAGGTTTCTTTGAGGGTGAATCGACGGCTTCCCCCAAGTGTTTCAGGCGCTGGGAAATGTTTTTCGGCGGCGGACTCCAGCGAGGACCGCAAGCCCTCGACTTCCGGGGCGGACTCCGGTGGTTGCGCGGTCATGCTTCGAAGACCAAGGATCACGAGGGTCACCGGGACGGCCAGGGCGACCAGCAAAATCGCAATCATCTGGAGCACGCGCGAATTGAGTCGGAATGTGGCGCTTTGTTTGTTCACTGGGATTGGCGGCCGCTGAGTAGAAACAGGCAACTGCCGGGAAACCGGATGGGACCGCCCCCGGCAGACCCGGGAAGCTACTCTTCTCCGACGGCCTGATCCTGACAGTGGGCCAATCGGAACGAATTCGCAAGAACGGAAGAACGCGGGATTGACCGCTCCCCTCCTCTGCCCGATATTCCCCGGCCTGCTGATGTCCATTCAAAACACAAGAAATTTTTGTATCATTGCCCATATTGATCACGGCAAAACCACCCTTTCCGACCGGCTTCTGGAGTTCACCGGCACGATCCAGAAGCGCGAATCGCAAGAGCAGCTTCTGGATGCCATGGATCTCGAACGGGAACGCGGGATCACAATTAAAGCCCACCCGATCGCCATGGAGCACACCGGGAAGGATGGCGTCCGCTACCGCCTAAACCTCTCCGACACGCCCGGGCACGTGGATTTCTCCTACGAGGTCTCCCGCTCGCTCGCGGCCTGCGAGGGAGCGCTGCTCATCATCGACGCCGCCCAAGGCGTCGAGGCCCAGACGGTTGCCAATGTCCACCTCGCCGAAAAACAGGGCCTCAAGCTCATCCCGGTCATCAACAAAATCGACCTCCCGAATGCCGACGTCGAGAGCGCAAAACGCCAGCTGGAGGACATCCTGGCGATTCCGGCCGAAGAAGCGATCCTGGCCAGCGCCAAGGCCGGAATCGGAATCGAGGAGATCCTGGAGGCCATTATCGAGCGCATCCCCCCACCCTCCGGAAAAGCGGACGCCAAACTACAGGCGCTCACGTTTGATTCCACGTTCGATACCTACCGCGGAGTGGTGATCTATACGCGTGTCATGGAGGGAACCATCAAAGCCGGGGATCCCGTCAAGCTGATGGCCACGAACGCGAATTACGAAGTCAAAGAAGTCGGCGTCTTCAAACCCCAGCAGCCGAAATTCTTCGCTCGCGAGAAGCTCCAGGCCGGCGACATCGGCTACGTCATCGCCAATATCAAGTCCAGCGCCGAGGTGAAGGTCGGAGATACCCTGACCAGCAGCAGAATTCCCGCCGGGGCCCCACTCCCGGGGTTCCAAGTCGTTCAGCCCATGGTTTTTAGCGGAATTTATCCAATCAATACCGCCGACTTCGAACGCCTCAAGGCCGCTATGGGAAAACTCCAGCTCAATGACGCCGCTTTCCACTACATGCCCGAGTCCAGCGTCGCCCTCGGATTCGGTTTCCGCTGCGGATTCCTTGGGCTGCTCCATATGGAAATCATCCTCGAACGCCTCCGACGCGAGTTTGATATGGATATCATCGCCACCTATCCGTCTGTCATTTATGAGGTACTTCGCACAAATGGCGAACTTCTCAAGGTGGACAACCCTGAGCAACTCCCCGACCCCAGTGTCATCGAGGAAATTCGCGAGCCTATTGTCATCTGCTACCTCATGCTTCCCAACGAGTATATCTCCCCCATGATGCAGCTCATCATGGAAAAACGGGGAGAAATCAAGCATACCGAGTCGATCGATACCAAACGCGTCATGCTGACAGCGGAACTCCCTCTCAATGAAATCCTTGTGGATTTTGTCGATAAAATGAAGTCCATCACCCGCGGCTACGGCTCCATGGACTACGAACACGGCGGGTACCGCGCCAATAAACTCGTCAAACTCGACATGCTCGTCAATGGCGAGTCGGTGGATGCCTTCAGCAGCATCGTCCACCGCGACAAAGCCGAAGCCCGGGGCCGCGCTCTCGCCGCAAAACTTAAGGAAGTCATCCCCACCCAACTCTATCAAGTCTCCATCCAAGCCACGATCGGTGGAAAAATCGTGGCTCGCGAAAACGTCAGCGCTATGCGGAAAAATGTCACTGCCAAGTGCTATGGCGGTGACATCTCCAGAAAACGCAAACTTCTTGAGAAACAAAAAGAAGGTAAAAAGCGAATGAAAGCCATTGGAACTGTGAATATTCCGCAAGAAGCATTTATTGAAGTTCTGAAGACTGGATAGGCTGCTGCTTCCTGTGATTTTCGAAATATTCTATTGTCTTACATATTTTATAAAATGTTCAAATGCATGACATTAATAATGTATAATACTATATTATAATAAAAACAATACGTATTTCATTCATAAACAGATGTTTCTACTAACTCAAAGATATTTAAAAGAAGCCAAGCATTACCGACAAGGCGCAAAAAAGTTTTTGCATTATAAGCGTGATACGCTTACATCTGCTGACTTCGCTAATGTTGAGAAGTGCATCGTGGCATTGGAGCTTGCCATAAAAAACCGCAGCCGCGCGGAAGTCGATGCCGCCATTCAAAGCCTCGACTCCCTTATTGGAAAAATCGCACCTCCTGCGAAGGATGCAGGATGGCGGGAGAACGTGGAGGTCTTCCTGGTGGCTATTGTGGTGGCGGCTGGGATCAAGGCCTTCATTTTGCAGCCTTTTCGGATTCCGACGGGGTCAATGCAGCCGACGCTTTTTGGGATCGTGGCGACCCCCACGAACTCCCCTCCCCCGAATCTCTTGGTGCGGGCATTCGAGTTTGTGTGGCTGGGACGCCATTACATTGACATGTCGGCGAAAGAAGACGTGGTCATCGAGGGGTTGAACGAGAAGACGTATGCGAATTTCTTCACATTTACCGACGTGGTGTGCCGGAACCGGGAGGGTCGTCAGGTGACCTACCGGGATTTTGCCCCGGCGCGTCAGCTGGCAATGGATTTCGGAATCCGTCGCGGCATGGTCTTTGAGAAAGGCGAGACCATGGCACGCGGGTATGTTGATACCGGCGACCAGGTATTTGTGGACAAGGTGAGCTACAACTTCACAAAGCCATCGGCCGGTGACGTCTTTGTTTTCAAGACGACGGGGATCAGGAAGATTGAAGACGGGTTGGATCCCGCGATGGGCTCCCAGCATTACATCAAGCGGCTGGCGGGCATGCCGGGAAAGACCCTGCGGATTGACCCTCCTAGGCTGTTCATCGACGGCGTTGTGCCGGAGAAGTTTGTTTTTCAGAGGGTGATGAGCATGAAGGATGGCTACCAGGGGTATTCGAACGGCCCGCAGGGCGGCGGGAGCTTCACGCTTTTGGGGAATCCAGAGGAGGCCTACACGGTTCCGCAACACTGCTATTTCGCCCTTGGGGACAACAGCTTCCACTCTCGCGACAGCCGCGACTGGGGGCCCGTGCCCGAGCGAAACGTGGCCGGGCGCGGATTTTTCGTCTATTGGCCGTTCTCCAAGCGCTGGGGATTCATCCGGTAAATTCAGGAAATACAGGGCAGAGGAATTTTTTTTGCTCTTTTGATGGAAACGCGGGAGCTGTCTGGGGTAACATCCCGCGCGGCCACAGGGCCAGTCTTGAACGAATTGCGGTATATAACAGGATAAACATATGATCGAAAAAGCCACGCTGACCTACAATGGAACATCCACCGAACTGCCCGTGATTGTCGGCAGCGAAAACGAACACGGTGTGGATATTGCCCATCTCCGCGACCAAACGGGACTGATCACCTACGACGATGGCTTTGGAAACACCGGCTCATGCACAAGTGACATCACGTTTATCGATGGGGAAAAGGGAATCCTGCGCTACCGGGGATATCCCATCGAGGAGCTCGCTGAAAAGAGCACCTTCATCGAGGTCGCCTGGCTTCTTATCCACGGCAATCTCCCAAACCGCACCGAGTTGCGCAGATTTTCAGACCTCCTTACCGAATTCCAGATTCTGCATGAGGACATGAAATACCATTTTGAGGGGTTCCCGCCGAATGCGCACCCGATGGCTATCCTTTCCTCCATGATCAATGCTTGCGGTTGCTTCACCCGCGAGCTTACTGGGCCCTACGAAGCCTCGAAGTTTAAACGTCACAGCGCACGCCTGATCTCACAGGTCCGTACGATCGCCGCGTTCGCCTACCGGAAATCGCTCGGTCTCCCGATCGTGTATCCCAAGCCCGAATACAAATACACCGCGAACTTCCTGCACATGATGTTCTCGATGCCGTATGAGGACGTGGACCTCCAGCCGGAGGCCGTTGCCGCCCTGGACCAGATCTTCCTGCTGCACGCTGACCACGAGCAGAACTGCTCGACCTCGACGGTTCGCATGGTCGCCTCCAGCCGCGCCAATATTTTTGCCAGCGCCGCCGCCGGCGTCTGCGCCCTGTGGGGGCCGCTGCACGGAGGAGCGAACCAGGCCGTCCTCGAAATGCTTGCCCACATCCGCCACGAAGGCGATGACGGCTCAAAGTTCCTGGAGGGAGTCAAATCGAAGGAAGGCGGCAAGCGCCTCATGGGCTTTGGCCACCGGGTTTACAAGAACTACGACCCCCGGGCGCAGATCATCAAAGCAAGCTGCGACAAGCTCCTTGCCAAGCTCAAGAAGAGCGATCCGCTTCTGGATATCGCCCTCAAACTCGAAGCCACGGCACTGAAGGATCCGTATTTCCTCGAGCGCAAGCTCTATCCCAACGTCGATTTCTACAGCGGCATCATCATGCGCGCGCTCGGCATCCCCACGGAAATGTTCACGGTTATGTTTGCCATTGGGCGCATGCCCGGCTGGATCGCCAACTTCAAAGAAGTCATGGACGACCCAAAGTCGCGCATCTACCGTCCGCGCCAAGTTTACACCGGCCCGCAAACCCGCAGCTACGTGCCGATCGAGGAACGCTGAAAAGCGTCCGCAGGTTTTTTTAGCCAGTAGCCGTCAAAGGACTGTTGTAAGCCCATCTTGCGGCGGTTGGCACAAACTTTATGTCATGGCCGCCCTGTGGCGATCAAGATGCCACGCGTAAAGAATTCGTGCAGGAAGCGAAGCCTTCTTACGGGTCATTCCTCGTCTGGATGCGCGAGCAAAGCAACGGCGTTTTCGTAGCTTTGGCGTTCCAGAAAATGCTGAAGGCGGGGTCGATACCGGGCGGCAAGGTCGCAATTTGCGCTTCGAGCGCGGCGTGGGCGGATTTGGGGGTGATCTCGGCAGCTTCACCGGTCGGTTCAGAATGCCCAGCAACAGCCGGAGACGACCCGCGCGCTACTCACGCCGGTGCAAAATGAAAATTGGGCGGTCGGATTGCGCTTGGATAACGAGCCCCTCAAAACTCAAATCAACGATTTTATTAAAACCTTCCGCGCCTCAGGAGGATTCGAGGAACTCGGCGACAGGTATCTGGGTGACCAAAAGGCCGCCTTCAAGGACCAAGGAATCCCATTTTACTTTTGAGAACCTGGGCGCACCCGACCGGGGCCGCCGGGCAGTCATCTTTCGCGGACGGCGGGGAAGATCCCGCCTTGCCGCCGCCAGCTTTTTCAGCCCCTGCACATCAGCCTTTGTCCAGCGATTTGCCTCGAGCCCGGTAGGACTGGGTGCAGGACAAAAATCTTCAGTCATGCGGCGAGAGGGAGCGTGTCGTTCCCTGCGGCGCGTGAGTTGAGGCGGTATTTCCAGAACGAGTCCATCCTGCGGCTGGCATGGATGCAACGGAAGGCGAGGACTTTGTCTG
>JBGSJQ010000105.1:0-8826 GCA_041741775.1 Terrimicrobiaceae bacterium
CGGATCCCCGGCGCCACGACCAGGTGATTCGCCTGAGCCTCGCCACCGGGGATGGCGCGGGGGCTGTCCAAGCCGCCGCCGAGGCCGAAAAACAATTTCCCGGTGTGCTGGAATTCTCGCTCTACCATGCGCTCGCCCTCGGACAGACGGGCAAACATGATGAGGCCGTCAAAATCTTTGAGCGCATTCTGGCTGAAGCCCGGAACGAACGACTCTCCCTCCTCGATGCGGATTTTTTCTTCAGCTACGGCGTCGCCTGCGAGCAGGCCGGGCATTTTGAAAAAGCCACCGAGCAGTTAAAAAAATCCATCGCTATGGATTCCCGGACCGCTCCGCGGGCGTGCAATTACCTTGGCTACATGTGGGCCGAGCGGGGGGAAAACCTCCCCGAAGCCGAGAAGTTGATCCGCGGTGCGCTCGAGGCGGAGCCCGACAATGGAGCCTACCTCGACAGCCTTGGGTGGGTTCTCTACCAGCAGGGACGCTACGAGGAGGCCCTCACGGAACTCCTCCGGGCTGCCAACCTGCTGGCGGCCGAGCCGGATGCCATCGTCCTCGAACACGTCGGGGACGCTTACGAAAAACTGGGGAAATCCTCCGAAGCCGTTCTCTACTGGCAGAAAGCCCTCCATATCGATCCGGAGAATGCGAGCCTGCTCGCCAAACTCGACGCCCACGCCTCCCGGGTCGCCAAAACCCCCACAAAACCCGGCGGGTAGTTTTCGCTGAAATTCGGGGAAGCAGGAGATGTGCCGACGCGCCCGGCGCATCAAACCGTTCTTTTGGTAAAGGCGGTTGTGTCAACCGTCCGATCGGGAGGCACACGTCTGACGCAATGGCCTCAGCACACAGGCTTCGGATATGCCCTGATTTCGTGACAGGTTGTTTTTCTCCTTCATGAGTGAGGGAGTCGATGATTGGATGGTCAGTTGTGATGCATTTGATTCGATCTGTTGCTCCGGCCGGCAGGGGTCTGGTGGCCGAAGAGGTGTCTGCGGCGGTGTCCGCAGCTTGTGAAGGCTCTGGATGGGCCGGAAAAAAAGTTCTTGTGATCGTGCCGGATGCAACCCGGACAGCGCCGGTGGGGCCCGTGTTTCAGGCCCTGCACGAGGCGGTTGCGGGCTCCTGTGCGGCATTTGATGTGATGGTGGCCCTGGGGACGCATCCGCCGATGACGGAGGAGGGGATTTGCGAGCGCTTGGAGATCACGATGGACGAGCGGCGGGGGCGGTATGCAGGGGTGGGCTTTTTTAACCATGAGTGGGACAACCCGGAGGCGCTGGAGTTACTCGGGTCGATTCCGGCAGCGGAGATCGAGGCGCTCTCCGGCGGGCTGTTCTCGATGGATGTGCCGGTGTCGATCAACCGACGTCTTCTGGGCTACGACCGGGTGGTGATCATTGGGCCGGTCTTCCCTCACGAGGTCGTCGGGTGCTCCGGCGGGAACAAATACCTTTTTCCTGGAGTCGCCGGGCCGGACATCCTGAATTTTTTCCACTGGCTGGGCGCGGTGATCACGAACCCGATGATCATTGGGAACAAGTGGACGCCGGTTCGGAGAGTGGTGGACCGGGCGGCGGCGATGGTGCCAGTCGAGAAGCTATGTTTTTGTCTGGTGGTGCGTGGCGCGGAATTTGCCGGACTCTTTGCCGGGACGCCGGAGGAAGCCTGGGACGCAGCGAGCGATCTCTCCCAGGAGCTGCATATCGTGCGCAAGCCCCGGCCATTTCACACCGTCCTCTCCTGCGCGCCAAAAATGTATGACGAGCTCTGGGTCGGCGGAAAGTGCATGTATAAGCTGGAGCCGGTGGTGGCGGATGGCGGGGAGCTGATCATCTACGCACCCCATATCCATGAGGTTTCGGCTGTTCATGGCCACCTGATCCGGCAGATCGGCTACCACTGCCGCGATTACTTTTTGAAGCAGTGGGAAAAATTCCAGCACCTGCCCTGGGGCACGCTGGCACATTCAACCCATGTGCGGGGCGTCGGGACCTATGAGGACGGCGTCGAGCGGTGCAGGATCCGGGTCACGCTGGCGACGGGGATCCCCGAGGAAACCTGCCGCGAGATCGCGCTGGGCTACCGCGATCCCGCAACCATCGATGTGGAAAGTTTTGCAGACCGCGAAGACGAAGGAATCCTGCTCGTCCGGAAAGCTGGCGAGATGCTCTACCACCTCGACCAGCGCCCGGATTGGGCCAGGGAAACCTGATGGAGGGACCGGCTCCGTCCGGTCCGAAGATTTTGTTTTTTGGGGAAGAATCGACGGACGACACGGAGGTCATCCCTCCATCGTGTGGCGTGGGCGAATTGTGGAGGGACCGGCTCCGTCCGGTCCGAAGATATTCTTTTGGAAAGAGAATCGCCGGTCGTCCCCTCAGAGATCAGAAAATTTTCTCGAGCAGGTAGGCCTTGAGGTCGGTGATGGCGATGCGTTCCTGGGCCATCGAGTCGCGGTGGCGCAGGGTGACGGTGCCTTCTTTTTCCGGCCCGTTTTCGCCGACGGTGTCGAAGTCCACTGTCACGCAGAACGGGGTGCCGGCTTCGTCCTGGCGGCGGTAGCGTCGGCCGATGGCTCCGGACTCGTCGTAGAAGACGTTCATGTGTCCGCGGAGTGACTTGGCGATGGCCTGCGCGGTCTCGACGAGGGGGGGCTTGTTTTTGAGGAGCGGAAAGACGCCGCATTTGATCGGGGCCATGCGGGGGTGGAAGCGCATGACCGTGCGGGTCTCGGCTTTCCCCTTGTCATCCGTGACCACCTCCTCGTCGAAGGCCTCGCAGATAAGTGCGAGGGCGGTTCGGTCGGTTCCGGCGCTGGGCTCGACGACATGGGGGACGAAGCGTTCCTTCGTGACCTCGTTGTAGTAGTCGAGCGGCTTCCCACTGTGCTCGATGTGCTTCGAAAGATCGTAGTCGGTGCGGTAAGCGATGCCCTCGAGTTCGCTCACACCAAACGGGAACTCGTATTCCAGATCGTAGGTCTTTTTGGAATAGAACGCGCGTTCGCCGTCCGGGATGTCGTTGATCCGGATTTTTTCGCGGGGGATGCCGATGTCCTCGTAGAAGCGGAGGCGTTCTTCGAGCCAATAGTCTGTGAGCTGGAGTCCGTCCTCCGGGCGGCAGAAATACTCGATTTCCATCTGTTCGAACTCGCGGGAGCGGAAGGTGTAATTGCGCGGGTTGATTTCGTTGCGGAAGGCCTTGCCAATCTGCGCGATTCCGAAGGGCAGCTTCTGGCGGGTGGTGTCCAGGACATTGCGGAACTGGACGAACATTGCCTGGGCGGTCTCCGGGCGGAGGTAAACGAGGTTGTCGTCGCTCTCGACCGGGCCGGCGTAGCTCTTGAGCATGAGGTTGAAGTCGCGGGGCTCGGTGAGGTCGCGGCTTCCGCAGTTCGGGCAATACTTGACGCCATCTTTTTCAGGGAGCTGGTCGGCGCGGTGGCGGGATTTGCAAGCCCGGCAATCCACCATGGGATCGCTGAAAGTGGCCTCATGGCCGGAGGCCTTCCAGACCGCGCGGTTCATGATGATCGCCCCGTCCATGCCCTCCATGTCGTCGCGCTCGCGCACGTTCCGCTTCCACCAAAAATCCTTGAGGTTCTTCTTGAGCTCGACGCCCAGCGGACCGTAGTCCCAAAATCCGTTCAGCCCGCCGTAGATTTCGGAAGCTTGAAATATGAACCCCCGCCTCTTGCAGAGGCTCACAATTTTTTCCATGCGCTGGGCAGATTCGTCTTTGGCCATAAGACCGGCCATCAAACCTGAGCCGCGCCGCGCCGTCAACGAAGCAGTGCGGCCGGCCCGTCTGCTGCCGGCCGTTTTTCCCGGCTGAGGCGGATCCGCTCCTGATCCACAAATGTGGAGACACGAACCTCGCCGTCGAAAAATTCCATGCGGACGGCCCCCGACACGTCCTGGCGGATGAGGCGGATCCCGCTGGCCTGGATCCTTCGGCACCATTCCGGATCAGGAGATTCGCTTGCAGGAAAGCTGGCCCCGGAGGTGACGAGGAGGGCGGGGCGGACGGCATCGAGGAATTCCTCTGCCGCGGGGAACCCGGATCGGGGGATTCCGGTGACCAGGATGTCGGCGGCGAGCTGGTCGCGGGACTCCTCAAGCAGGCGGTTCCTCGCCACGGGACCAGCGTCGGACAAAAAAAGGACGCGGTGCTTCCCGACAGTGAGCCGCATCACGAGAACCTTGTCATCAGCCTCGTTCCCCGGCGAGTTTGAGGAGGGGTGGAGAATTTCCAGGCCAAGGTCGCCAGGCAGGGTCAGTGAGTCGCCCGAGCGGACGAGCGATTTGGGAAGGCCGAGTTCCGCGAGGCGGCGCTGGAGGCGGGCCCGAACCGGCGACCGGTCATCGCGGGTCGAATCGATGATGCGCGGCGGATCGGGCTGCTCCAGGAACCCTGCGGCTCCGCCGATGTGGGAGGCGTCCCCGTGGCTGAGGATCACGGCATCGGGCCCCTCGCGTCCCCGACTCCTCAGCCATGGACTCAGAACCTGATCGAACTGCCAGGCGGGGCCGGAGTCGTAGAGCCAGATTTTTCCACCACTCTCGATGGCCGTTGCTCCCCCGTCGCCAAAATCGAAGACGGTGACCACTACGGGAGCGCTTGGCGGAAGTGCCAGGACGAAATGCGAGCCCGGCAGGGCGGAGGCCGCCTGGACGATAGCGAGGAGAACGTTGAGAAAAACCCAGTTAGCATTGTTAAAAACCGCTGCCAGCCAGACCGAGAGCAGCCCTCCGGCGAGGGCCGCGCAGGCGGTTGCCATGATCAGGAATGCCAGCGGCACGATGACCAGATTCGCCAGGAGCGCCGAAAAGGAGACCAGATGGAAATACACCAGCGTGAGCGGGAGGGATCCGGTCCATGCCGCGAGCGAAACGGCTGCAAGGCCGCCGACGGACTCGGAGGTTTCCATGCCAAGTCGCTCCCGGCGCGTCCAAAGCCGGCGGGGGATGAAGGAATCCGGATGCCAGCGCCGACGGATCGCCCCGTGCAGCGGGGCCGCAAGGAGGAGGATGGATGTGACGACGAGGAAGGAGAGCTGAAAGCCGGGATTGAAAAGCTCGCCCGTCCACTGCGCCAGGATCAGGAACCCTGCAGCACCCAGTGAATTGAGGCCGGTTGGCTGTCGGGACGAGGCCAGCCCGATCAGGAAGATCGTGGCCATGACCGCAGCCCGGATGCTTGACGGCTTCCAGCCTGTGACGAGGGCGTAGAAGAAAAGGGCGGGGATGATGATCGCCACCGCGCGCCGGCGTCCGAGCCCGGTGACTTTGAGCAATTGCCAGAGGATCAGGCCGATCATTCCGACGTGGAGACCGCTCACGGAAAAAAGGTGGAACGTTCCCGTGTTGCGAAATTCCTGCCGGAGCACCTCGGGCAGTTCCGAAGTGGATCCCAGCACCATGCCGGCTAAGAGCCCGGAGATGACCGGGTCATTTTCGATCCCCTCCCGCAGCGTCTTCTCCATCCAGGCCCGGCTGCTGGTGGCCAGCACGGGCGGAGAATACCACGCCGCCAGGCGGATCACCTCAACGTCGGCGGGGGACGCCACGTCGAGCCGGCAGGTGATCCCGCGCGAACGCAACCAGGCTTTCACGTCAAACGCTCCCGGATTTCGGGGCGGAGGAATCACCTCCAGGCGTCCGATCAGGCGGGATAGTGCACCGCGTGGAGGAGGCGGATCGGGACAAGTCACCGCGATGTCGCACGGGTAGTGGACCGGATTTCCATCCAGCTCCAGATCGGCCACGCGCAGCACAAGGCGCGAGCGTCCCTGCCCGAAGGGGAGAGGTTCTGAGAGGACGGTCCCCGTCACCTTGGCAAGCACGGGACCCTCCGACAAGTGGCCGGCCAGCCGCCATGCCGGAGACTCGCGGGTTTGCCACGTATGGACGCACCCGAAGGCTAAGCCGATTGCCAGAAAAACAAGAGCGGGTCTCTCAAGGAAAAGCCATGCGATGATGGCAGCCGCCGCGCCTGTCAGGAAGATGGCCGAGGACCACCACGTGATGGAAGAGAGGAGGATTCCCGCTGCCGCCGACAGAAATAGTCCGAGGAATGGCAGGCGCTGCCGGAGAATGGTCGCCGACGCATTCACGGCTGCCCGCAGAATTTGAAGAGCAGAAGCAGGGAGAGGCACTCCTTCTCGAAGTAAAACTTGAGCGCCCCGTCGCGTCCGGAGATGTCCTCCGCCACAGCGCAGCTTCTGCGGCGGGAATGGACCTGGTGGATCCCCTGTTTCAGCTGACGGTAAGGCGCGCCCCAGACCTCCAGAACCGCGGCTTCCCGCGCCAGCCTGAGCAGGTATTTTTCCAAAGCGTCCTGCGCGTAGTGCTCGAAGAAGACGTTTTGGGCCGCCTCGATTTCGGCGTAGTCGAGCCGGGGGCAGGGCTCGAATCCCGCCCGGGGTAGCACGCTCCAGGTATCTCTTACCGTGCCGACCCGGATCCTTGGATCAAATCCTGCCAAAAGATTCCGCCGAGAAAACGTATTGACGGCGACAAGGACCTCGCGGCCTGCGTCGATACGGATCCAGACGTGATCCACCTGCTGGGGGTTCACATGGAATTCCAATTCCGCATTCAGGATCCGTCCCGCCGCTCGCACCAGCGGCACGTCCGGCAGCGGGTTCGGCTCCATCCACCGGTGGCGCTTGACGCCCATGGGGCGGGATCAGTTGAAGGAGAACGGGCTATAGAGGGATTCCTCGTAGCCCGAATCATACCAGTCGTCCATCATGGGCGCGTTGTAGGCAAACGGCTGCTCATCCTGATAATACGGGCTGTTGAAGTATTGGTCCTTCTGTTCCTTGGCCAGCCGGGCTTTTTGTTTTGGCGAGTTGTTGCCGTAGAACCCCTGGGTTTCGGTGAGATAGTTGAGGAGCTGGGGCGTGGCTCCGGCAGATTTCAGCGAGGCGAGCTGCGCGTAGGTGAAGTCGTAAACTTTCCGCGTGCTGTTCAGGTAGCCGATGATCGTGCCGGCCGGAACGCCTTTGGAGACGAGGTTCGAGATATCCTGATAATCGAGCACGCGGGCCTCAGACATTTTCAGGACGGTTCCCGGGTTGACCCCGCGCGAGGAGGCGGCCGAGGTGACCTGCGGGTCCACCTGGGGGCCGGACGAGCAGGCGGAGAGGAGAAGGCCACAGGCGGCAGGGAGAATAAAACGGAGTGAGTTCATGGTGGTAGGGTTTCTTGTCGAAAACGGTTAGCGAGGCATGGTGTTGCGGGCGCGCAGTCCCCAGATCTAGCCGCCCCGTGTCCGCATTGCAAAATGAAAATCCTGGTGTGTTGGTGGGAGGGCTGCATTAGAGAGCGGAGGGGGTGGGATTGCCCACTGCGCAGGCTTTCCATCTGGGCTTCGCGTGGAACGATGCCCCTCCTCGCAAAGCCTCGGAGGGGGTGGGATTCGGCGGATTTTCTGCTGTTTTCAACCTTACAATACGCTGATTATCAGGCTAATCAAGCAATACTCGCTCCAACTCATCCAATACTCTTTCACTACCAAGAAGGGACACTTTTAGGGACACCTATTCTTGAAGCTCGCTACGTTCAAACCTGTGCGATTTCTTGGGAAGACTCCGCTCTATTTTTACAGGCCCCCCACCCCGTCGCCAACTCTGACCACCGCGTGATCACACCCCCGGGATCAAACCGCAGGATGGCCTCTTCATCGCCCAGAATCACATAAACATCGTTGCACAAAAGCGCATGATCACGCACAAAATCTGTCAGAAACTCGGATTCCGATGAGCGCAACCCCATCCCCCTTTCGCCCGTTGCGGCGGCATGGACGACCACGAATTTTTGATGCTGGTATCGCCTTGGGCGAGATTTCTCTCCGACGTTTCGTGTTTTCGGCTGTAAAATCCGACCATGGAAACTGATGCATCACAGCCTGAATCGCTCCGTCGTCTGATCAATCGCGGTGACCTCGAGGGGCTGCTCGACTGGATTCGTGCTGACTGCCCTCTACGCACACCGAAAAAGCAGCGTGGCAGATCAAAGAGCGCTCTCGAGTTTGCGGTCGAAACGGGTTTCTACAGCATGGTGAAGCTTCTCCTTGACGAAACGATATGGGGTGAGGAGGAACTCGAGAATGCGCTGCACCGAGCCTTGTGGGACCGTCGTGATGACCTGGTAGAGTTGCTCGTCCGGAAGGGCGCCTGCATAGAGGGCATATCGTTTCACAGCGTGTTCCGGACGATGAATGATGCCCTGATCAACCAATTTCTAGATTTGGGGCTCGATCCTTGTGCCGACAACGCATTCGCAAGGATTCTGGAGGAGACCAAGGCGAAGCCACTGTTGCGGTTCTTCAAGGAGCACCGCGCACGCTTCCCCGGACTTGAGGACCAGATTGGTATGGCGCTGGTATCCGCAGTCAGATCGAAGAATCTCCGATGGTCAGCCCTATTGCTGTGGGCGGGTGCCGATCTTCACCGTGAGGTTCCGTATGATTTGGAATCCGATCCGAATGACGATAGCTCCTATCGGACCACCGCTTTTGACGAGGTGATCTCGATAGCCGACCCGAAATTTATGGAGGCGCTAAAAATCAAACCTCCGACCGGAACGTTTGGACGGATGCTGAACCACGCGTCCTACCAGCCCGCCAAGCCGGAGTTCAATAGCCTCCTGAAAACGATCTCCCCGGAGGAGCTTAACTCAGGATCAAACGGCTCATGCGACGCGTTGATCTCACTCGTGGACCATCACCATTGGAGTTTAGGCCCGTCCTACGAGCAACGGGCGGATGAGGAGGATGAAAATACTCTCAAGAGCATCGATACACTACTGAAGGCAG